>CAZIMQ010000019.1:7118-9683 GCA_964540495.1 uncultured Candidatus Saccharibacteria bacterium
GGGCCTGCATTTTGGATTTTTGCCTCTTTATACCTTTGGGGTAAAGGTTTTGGATTGATAAATTTAAAAAGGGCCGTACCTTTGATAATTTCTATTATTGCTGAATTTGTACCAGCAATACAAGCTTTTCCAAGCATCATAACCGCTGTTGTTGTGATAATTGTATCCATAGGCATAGAAGAAAGAACAGGAGTAAGTATTCTAAAAAATCCAACTGAAGCTTTAAACAATGAAGGCTTAGGAAGAATGGTAGGAAAAGGGTTAACAAATTTTGGATCTAGGAGAAACTTACCTAAAAGAAATGAGGAAGGAACCAAAAACACAAGAAATATACAACCAATACAAAACAGGCTAAGAAATCCCACCGAAACAAAACAAAAACCAGAAAAAGATTATAGTAAAGAAGACTTTGTGGGGAGTACTTATTAAGTCAATTGAAATTTTGAGAAAAAAAAGCGATAATAAGCTTGATGAAAAAGCTTATCTTTTTAATTTTTACATTATTTTCTTATTCTATTTTTGTACACGCCCAATCCATTCCAAGCGAAGTTTCAGGTCTTGAAGAACAAGTATACGTAAAGATGACCCCCCAAACTCCTGGACCAAACGAAGAGGTTGAAATACTCTTAGAAGCTTACGGAACAGATTTAAACAAAGCCAAGATTACTTGGAAAGTAAATGGCACAATTGTAAAAACAGGAATAGGGGAGAAAAAACTTTCTTTAAAGTCAGGGAGTACTGGAAAACTTACAGCTATTTCGGTATCAATTTTACCTGTTGGTGGTTTTGACATTACAAAGAGAGTGGATATTTTTCCAGGGGAAGTTGATTTGATTTGGGAAACAGACACTTACACCCCTCCGTTTTACAAAGGCAAATCTTGGTTTACATCACAATCAAACGTAAAAGTCTCAGCTATTCCAAACATTATTGAGGGAGGGGTGCGAGGAAGTATCGCAAACACGATTTACAAGTGGACCAGAAACGGCACAGTGCTTGGAAGTGAAAGTGGTTACGGAAAAAGAACTTTTAGATTTAAAGATTCAATACTCTTAAACGACGAAATTATTGCTGTAGAGGCCGAAAGCGCTAGTGGAAAGAAGGCAAAAGCAGAAGTTATTTTATTTGAAAGAAATCCACAAGCCGTACTTTACGAAGAAAACGCAAGTTTGGGCGTGCTTTTTAATAAAGCTATTGTAAATGACTATAATTTTGACTCTGAGGAAAAGAATATTTTGGTTTACCCATACTTCTTTTCAACTGAATCAAAAGACGGGGCTTCAATGAAGTATGTTTGGAGCCAAAACGATGAAGAAATCTTCTTGCCGGAAGAACAATCAAACTTAGTACTTAGAAACACAGATGGTGCCTCTGGAAAATCAAAAGTAAGCGTGCGAGTAAATAGCTCAGTAAATATTGTTCAGGAATCAAGAGTTGGAGCATTTTTTAATTTCACTTCTCCAAAAAAGAATTTTGAATTCTAAATATGAAAAAAATACTTTATCTAATAGTTCTTAACCTTATATTTATTTCATCTATTACCTTTGCTGTTGAATATGTACCCCTCGCTCCCATCGAAGGTTACGTAACACAAGGTACTGTTGGGGCAGGGTTAGAGGCTTACATAGCAAATATGTATAGACTTGGAGTTGGTATTGCTACACTTTTAGCAGTGCTCATGGTGATTTGGGGAGGGGTGGAATATATGACAACTGATGCTTGGGGACATAAGGAAGAGGGTAAAGAGAGAATTCAGTCTGCTTTGTTTGGGTTAATGCTTGCTTTGGGATCGTATTTGATAATTGCAACGATTGATAAAAGTATATTGGATGTTGATTTTAATGTTTTAAATAGGGCAGAAAATAAGTTGAGTGCGGAGGATCAGTTTAGTTTAAATGTGCCAGGCCAAACTCGAGATGAATTTATGAAAGATTCGAGACCGCAAGGCGCTTGGGGCACATCATTACCTGACCCTGATTCAGATTTTTATACTGGGGATTCTTTTGTTTCAGATGGAATGAAAAATGTTCGAAGCACTTACTACTATGCAGGGGAAAAATATAGTGACAAATGGACTGATGCTGGAGAATCTTCAACCGGTATTCCTCTTAGATCAGCAAATAGTGACACTGTTGGAGTAGCAGCTGTGGATCCAGCTTTGATCCCTTATGGAAGTGCTATAATTTTAAATACATCGGAAGGAAAAAGAGTCTATATCGCAGGAGACACGGGAAGTGCTGTAGTATCTAGAAGAGCCTCTCAAGGAAAAGCTCCTGTGGTTGATTTTTACAGTAATAAACAAGTAGGGACTATGTACCAAGATATTCAGGTTGTACGATATACCGGCCCAAAATTTACATCTCTTTCTGGTGCACAAAAATCAAAAGTCATTGCTGATATAAAATCTACGCATTTAAGCAATTAACATGAGAACATTAAATAAAAAAAACATTGTGATTTTTTTCTCTTTGTTTTTTATTATTCTTTCTTTTGAAACTGTAAGAGCTTACGTACCCCTCGCTCCCATCGAAGGTTACGTAACACAAGGTACTGTTGGGGCAGGGT
>CAZIMQ010000020.1:0-9538 GCA_964540495.1 uncultured Candidatus Saccharibacteria bacterium
GATCATTGGAAGCAGATTGAGAAAGCTGCAGCTCCGCTAAAGAGTACTGCAAAAAAAGAAGCAGGGAAGGCTGTAAAGACTGCCACCAAGACGGTAAAGACTGTTGCAAAGAAGGCTGATGCAGTAGCTGATAAAGCAGAAAAAGTAGTAAAGAAAGCAGTGAAGACTGCCAAGAAAGCAGTAAAGTAGCTGAAACTCAAAATATAAAGCCTTGAAAATCTGCGATTTTCAAGGCTTTTATTGACTTTTCTATAAATTCATGTATAATATAAATAGTAAGTTTTATCACACGGAGGCAAAAATGACCGTTCAAACCAACCGGCCCAAGTGGCAACCGAAACGCGACGGCTACGTCGCAAAGATCCTCACGTGGGGTATGAATCCTCGCAAAAAGGAAAAGTTGCTCAATGGCAACCACGATGGATGTCCAATGACCTGGCGCTTCATTTTTATGTTTGTCTGGTCGCTTGGCGGCCTGCGGAATGACAATGTCAAACCGACAAAAGAAAAAAGCGCCTTGATGGTTCAGATCAACGAAAAAGTTTCTGATTTCTCGGAAACCAAAGCGGCTGAAGTTATCGGCAAAGGAATCGGCTTCGGCTTCGCAGCAATCGGCTATCTGATGCTTCTGGCGATATGTGCCGCTGTTCTCTTCGCGCTCGGCTCGATGATCTATACCATCTTTACGAAGGGCTGGACATTTGCTATGGACGTCGGAATCGTGGTTGGGATCGTGGCTGGGCTGTCGCTCTTTGTCTACGGTCTTTACCGAGCACTTCGGTGGATCGGCTCCACCGAAGCATGGGGACTGTTTTCAGAAAAGGCCTGGAGCCTCAAGATGAAAATGTGCCCTGTGGTTACCTTTGTCTAAGCTCGACTCAGACAAACCCCACTTTTGGCCCAGGTTGCACTTGCAACCTGGGCCATTTCATTTGTGCAAACACAGTCTGGTATACTAGAGCACATGTCAGTTTCAGGAGCACTCTATCGCAAGTATCGACCACAGCACTTTACTGAGGTTCGCGATCAAGACCATATCGTTACCGTTTTAGAAGGTGCAATCAAAAAGGGAACCATTCCTCACGCATTACTATTTTCTGGCACCAGGGGAACCGGGAAGACAACCCTTGCGAGAATCTTTGCTCGGGCTATTGGTGCGAGTGATTTAGACACCTACGAAATCGACGCTGCTTCCAATCGTGGGATTGATGATGTGCGTGAACTTAAAGAGGCGGTGCATACACTGCCGTATGAATCGCCATACAAGGTATACATCATCGATGAGGTGCACATGCTCACTAAGGAAGCCTTTAATGCGCTCCTAAAGACGCTAGAAGAGCCACCAGCGCATGTTATCTTCATTCTCGCTACCACTGAAGAAGAAAAACTTCTTGATACCATCCTCTCACGGTGTCAGGTGTTTCGATTTAATTCACCGTCTCGCGCCGTACTTACCAAGTTAGCGATTGATGTGGCTAACAAAGAAGGCTTCACCATGTCGCCTGAGGCTGCTGATTTGGTGGCTCTCGCTGCTGACGGGTCATTTCGTGATGCACTTGGTATTATCCAAAAAGTCATTCTCGCCTCTGGCGATGCTATCGGTGGCGCAGATGAAGTGGCAGCCATAATAGGCGCACCAAAGATGAGTGTGCTCCTCGCGCTTCTTGAGGCGCTCCATAGCAAAGATAAAGAGACCGCACTTTCACTCATTGCCCAAGTTGCAGACGAGCCAATTGATATGAAGCTCTTCGTACGGCTCTTGCTTGAGCATATAAGAGCGGTGATGCTCCTTCGCAACGCCCCGTTACAAAAAGACCGCATCTTGGCTTCATTTGGTCCTGAAGCACAAACCAGAATCGAAGCATACGCAGCGGGTGCCACTGCACTTAACTCACATCTCCTCCTCAAGCTACTTACTGCAGCTGAGTTGATGAATCGGTCGCCGTTGCCACAGCTCCCGCTTGAGATTGCGATTGTAGAGATGTTTGAATAGGTATGGAAATCCTCCTAGTTCGACACGGCGAAACGATGGGAAATGTGGCACACCGCCACCAGTCGACATCGACCCCACTGACCCAGCGTGGGCGCCAACAGATTATGGAAACAGCAGCTGTGCTCAAAGAGCTCAAGCCTACCCATCTGCTTTCAAGCAACGTCTATCGGGCAGTTGAGTCAGCCCAAATCATTGGGTTATCTCTCGATATGATTCCTGAGACAAATCCAGTATTTCGTGAGCTTGAACGCCCAGTATTCCTCAACGGCAACTTTCACAAGAGTCTCTCTTCACTCATCTTTTATACCAAGTGGTACTTTGGCTTTAGTAACCACAAAGTACATGGGGGAGAATCATACAAAGAAATCCGTGCCCGAGTCGCCACTGCTCAAGAGGTGCTCGCAACCTACCCAAGCGATGCACGACTCGTGGTGGTGTCACACTCGGTCTTCATTAACTTCTTCGTAGCTCATATGTGTGATAAGCGACCGATGAATCCCTTCAAAGCCCTCCATCGTTTCTGGCACGTACTCACCATCAAAAATGCCAGCATCACCAAAATAACCTACGAGCCCACCGCTACCCAAAAGCTATGCCATTGGCAGGTAGAAAAGTAACTTGAAAGTTTCGCAGATTCTGGCAGTATAGTGCCACTGGTGTGAATGTCAGATGATATTCATATCAAGTAAAGATCCCTTGCCGGATCGTCTAATGGTAGGACTACGGTTTTTGGTGCCGTCTATCGGGGTTCGAGTCCCTGTCCCCCAGCATAAAATAGTTTAGCCCCGATGTGTATACATTGGGGTTTTACTATTTTACCTATGGGCAGGGACTCGAAAGACGGAGGCGCGAAGCCAGTTTTATTTTATAAAACTGTTGCCGAGTCGGGGTCGAGAGTACTTAGTATTTTACGATTTTTGAAGTAAAATACTTAGTAACTCGTGACCGAGTCCCTGGGATTTAAGCCTAAAATTGATTTTAAGAAAATTTTAGCCAAAAGGTGTACTGGTCGTGTAGCGACCGAGACTCCCCTGTCCCCAACTAATGAGAGCCAGCACGCAGTGTGCGCGTCTTAAAAACTGAAAAAATAAATATGGAAGAAAATATAAGTATTAATATCCCCAGCGTTGAGAAAAGTGTTGAAAATAGTTCAACTTCTAGACAAGTAGTTTTACTTACAGACACATCTTGGCTTATAGCATTATTAGATGAAACAGACTCGCACCATATCTCAGCTAAATCTTCCCTCGGGGCAGTAACTCCTTATAGTCCAGTTTTTCATGTTCCAATACTGAGTTCTATAGAAGCAATGTCGCGATTGATTCGAGTAAATAAAATGTCAGTAACTAAATGCAAGAAAAAATTTTTAGATTTAGTTGGAAAAACACTTCGTGCAAAAGGAGCCAATAGAACATATGATTTCAAAGAAATTCTTGGTAGATATGATACATGGAAAAGGAAGGAGGTTAAAAAGCTGACAGCAATAGATTTTTGTATTGCAACAGAGGGTATGAGTCTTGGTGCAAAAATACTTACTTGTGATTTGAAAATGTATAAGTCTGTTAAAAAGTACTACAGAGAAATTTACTTTATGACTGATAAAGTTGAAGCTCAGGAAAGTGACTTAGCTAGGCTCATTCACGATATTCAAAAACAGAAAAAATAATTAGCCCTAGAAGCGTGATCATAAAGCGTTTCAACCTTATTAGCAAAAGTGTTGAAAAAGATCGAGACGAATTAAATTTGATATAATTTGATTATGAAAAAAATTTGGCCATGGTTAGGAGATCAAAAAAATCATAACGCGCTAATGTTTATTATGACTTTTATTGCTGTTATAGTTGCTCTTCCTTATTTTTCAAATCAAATCAACAACGTTGAAATCAAGGTGGATTCCATTGAAACTTCATTAAAAGAAATCTATGGGAGACAAATGAGAGAAACTTTTACATATTCTCAAATTAAATAAAGTTTAAAAGCAGAGCCAAACGGTTTAATTATTAAACTTTCTTTAAATCACTTACCGATAAAAGAATCTGTAAACATTTGGTGGGGAGCCATGAATCTCAATCCGCAAAATTATAAAGTTGAGAATCAGGAAGTAATACTTACATTTAAAGATCAATCTTTAGAAAGCTTTGCTACCTCTGATGAAGAAATTGTTTTTTATGTTACATATATAAGTGGAGAATAATTTCATCACAGCCCCACCCTCAAACATACCCATGCATCTAAACTCAAAAAAATCCTCCCTAATAATCCTATTCATAACAGCCCTCTTGTCTTCCAGAGTAATGTTCTGGTTTTTCGATGATCCGGAAGGACCGAATCTCCTTGTGGTTACAGTACTCGCACTAATCCTATTTGGTTTATCTTTACCGGTTTATTTGCACAAATCGTCCACTTCAAACCTAAGAAAGCTTTTGTTAACCATTTCAACTCAAATAATAATGGTCTTTTGTTTATATTTTTTCTTGTAAGAATCTTTTTTTTCTCAAAAAATTAACCCCGCACTCTGTCGAGTTGGGGTTTTGTGTTGTGATTTAGACGGCGCTCTAGGCTCCTTTGGGAGTTTCGGGAGTTCCGATACCCACCTGGATAATACCCCCAAGGCCACCGAACGTTTTCACAAGACTTGCAATAGGGTCGGTTTCCTTAGGTGGGGTTTTCACAACCACACCTCCATCACGGACACTCAGTTCCGCCTCCTCCTTCAATCCAAACTCCAAGGAAACCAAAGTCCAGAAGAGATCGTGAGTTTTTGAGTGAACAAAATGGATTTGCCCGAGCTTTTCTGCAAGAGGCCTTGCTTTTTCCTTGAACGTTGCGCAGTCTTCAGGACTGTGGTCTCCACTCTCATGGGCTTTCCGGTGCTCATCTTTGAGCTTGTCCAGTTCTTCGGCGGTAGGAGCCGACTCTTCCCGAGCTTTTTTGCCAGCTTTTGTCAAAAAGACCCAGAGACGTTTGAGGTCATCGGACAAAACCCCGAGAACCTCATCCGTTCCCTCGGAAGGGTCAACATCCGTAAACACAGCAGTGGACGGGTCCAGTGCCAGGATTTGAGCGAGAATGCTTTCTTTTTTACCGTTCATGGTATCTTTCGGTGTATTTTTTTTGAGAGTCTTCTCAGGACAAAGCGCCAAGCTTCATCTAAATCTGGAAAGAACAGGTCTACTTTTTAACATTTAGTATTTAATTAGTCAATGTTTGACAAACAACTAAAAATATTATAAAAGATAGTCAGTATGACTATCGAAGTTACTCTTTTGGACCTGCTAAATTTTTTCTATCAGACCGTTTCCATAGTTTGGTTCCTAGCTATTGTAAGGACGACGTGGGCACGCTATCCAATGGAATGCTTATGGAATTGTGCTGTTTTTTCGGTTTTCTTTTTTGGCACGATTGCTATCGTCGCTATTTTAACAATAGCTTACAATCCCCCAGAAGCCACAAGTTTGAAACTGGTTTTCCCCAAGATTTCAAACAACAACGCCCTCTTTTATTTCTTGGGAGTCGTGATCATCGCAGCGTGGTTTTACTGCTGTGTTTGGTTACCAATATACCGAGCTATTATCGAAAGCGATGAGGCAAAAGACAAAAGATTCGGTATCGTTCCAAAAAAAGAAGATTAACCCCGCTCACCCGAGCGGTATTTTTTTAAAAAATTGACAAAAGATGCAAAAAGAATAAGATCGAAAATGATATGAATGATATTGATCTTTATTTTCATGCTATTTTTGTCGTTAGCGCCATAACAGGCATCAGAGTCACCCGAGTTGCACAAAAGAGACCAGGTGGCCTTAGTACTGTTAAAGCCTACGCCATCGGTTTTTTTGGAGGAGCGATAATTCTTATTGCAGGATTACTCCTCTGTCCCTTAGCACTTTTTTCAAAATAACCAATCAACCGAAGGTCTTCTTCGGTATTTTTTTAACTCTATATGTCTAAGTCTGTCGTCTGTTATCTATCCACGTTCCTCCAAAAGTTTTATAACCGCAAGCTCAAGTGGCAAGATCTGCACAAAAGACATTCCAATCTCACTTGTAGCATGCAAAAATTCCCTCACCGCTTCTGAGTTTATAGTCTTTGAGTTTTTTGAAAGATCCAAAAGAAAATTTAAGTGCTCTTTTGTATACGAGTCTTTTATTTTCTCTAGGTAAGAAGCGTCAATTCGAAGTAGAATCACCTGTCTCATGCGCTCAAGAAGAAGCTTTCCAAACATTTTCACATCACTCGCCTCTTCTTCTAGTTGCCCTAAGGTTTTTAAAGCATTTTTCGTGTCCCCTTTTCCAAAACTTGCGAGAAATTCTGTAAGAAGTCCGATCTTTAGTGCCCCAGAAATACTCTCAACATCTGCAAGAGTAATTTTTTTTGTAGAAGAACTACTAAGAATTTTTTGCAAAATTCCATGAGAATCTCTAAAAGACCCGTCGGCTAAGAGTGCAATAATTTCTGCAGCTTCACTTTCGATTTTAAAACCTTCTTTTTCAGCTGTGTTTTCGATTACTCCTTTTAGGATTTTTTCACTAGGTTTTTTAAAAGAGAAAGTCTCACAACGCGACAAAATCGTCTCTGGAATCTTTTCAAGCTCAGTTGTAGCCATGATGAAAATCACATGCGCTGGAGGCTCTTCTAGAGTCTTCAGGAGGGCATTCCAAGCATCTTTTGTAAGCATGTGAGCTTCGTCGATGATGTAGATTTTGTATTTTGAACGGAAAGGTAAAGTGTGAACCGCGTCCCTAATTGCTCGAATGTCGTCGATACCTCTGTTTGAAGCGGCGTCGATTTCGTAGATGTCATCTTCACTTGTTTTAAGAGCGCGCGCAAAAATCCGAGCGATCGAAGTCTTTCCAGTACCCCGGCTCCCTGCAAAAATATAAGCGTGAGCTAAAGAATCTTTTTCGATAGAATTTTCCAAAGCGGAAACAATAGGTTCTTGACCTACGACATCTTTAAAAGTATGAGGGCGATATTTTCGATATAAAGTTTCGGACATGAAGTAAGTATAGAATATTAAGTCAAAAGTTAGAAGGCAAAAAGCAAAAGTTAAAGTAAAAAACTAAAAGAATCAAAAATATATAAATAAGAAAGACCCTTGCGTGCGCTCGGGTCTTCGTGAATTTCAGTCCGCGAGGGACTGCTTTGCAAACTTGCGAGGCAAGTCAATTCAAACAAAGTGTTTTTGGGCTGTCGCTAATCGCGACGATGTCAGGCGCTGTTGCCGGTGTCGTCGTTCGGATCGCCGCTGTCGTGCACGCCATTGTAACCGCCGATGTTCTGCAGGCCGTTGTTCGGGATGGCCGGATGGATCGCGAGGGTAGTGGTGAACTGGGTTCGTTTCATGGGTTGCTGTTTGTTGTGGAGCTTTTAGGGCTCCGGTGTTTTCGTTGCGACTTCACGAACCTCTCTGTCTAGAGTTTTCCAAATCATTGGCAGACGATCAAAGGCGATCGCTACTTTTTGAATGGGAAAGCTCAGGCTTCAAAGAACGTTTAGGTCATTTAAAATACTACTCCTGCTAAAAAATATGTCAAGAAGTTTAGAACTGGGGAAAACTTAGGGGTGGCTCAAAAAATCCGTGAGGATTTTTTGAGCTTCTGTAGCACCTTCTGCGTTCATGAGGCTTTCTCGTAGATCGTGAGCTCCTTCAAATCCGTGAAGGTAAGATTTAAAATGTTTTTTCATGAGAGCAAAATGTTTTGTGTCACCCAAAAGCTCATCGAAAAAAGAAATATGCTCAATCAAAGCTTTTACTTTTTCGGGAAGTGTTGGTGCGTAATCGTCTTTTCTAAAAGCCCAAGGATTTCCAAAAATTCCCCGGCCGATCATCACACCGTCACACCCAGTTTCCCTCACTCGTACTTCGCCTTCAGCAATTGTTTTCACATCGCCGTTTCCAATAATCAAAGTTTCTTTTTTTAAAGAGTCTCTTATTTCAACTACTTTTTTTACCAAATCCCAGTTTGCAGGAACTTTAGACATTTCTTTTCTTGTACGAGCATGAATTGTAAGGACTGCGATGTCTTCTTCAAGAAGTGCTGGAATCCAATCATCGAGCTCTACTTTGTTGTACCCAACTCGAGTTTTTACAGAAATTGGAAGCGAGGGTGCGCCGCGTTTCGCGGCGCGAATAAGTTCTTTTGCAAGCTCTGGATTTTTTATGAGACTTGCTCCACTTTTTTGTTTTTCAATAGTTTTGTCTGGGCAACCCATGTTTATATCGATCCCATCGAACCCTAAACTCTCCACAAACTTTGCCGCCTCTTCCATGTACTGCGGTCGGCCTGAAAAAAGCTGGGCAACAATTGGCCTTTCCACATCACTAAAAAGCAAATCTTTCATGAGTTTCTTTTTGCCTTCTGGATTTGCTCGCACTAAGCCATCAGCCGAAACAAACTCAGTCCAAGTAACATCTGGCTTTCCGTATTTTGCAATTACACGCCGAAAAGAAGCGTCAGTGACATCTGCCATTGGCGCAAGTACAAAAAAAGGCGTTTTTAAATTTTTCCAAAAGTTTTTATTACTCATATTTTAGTTAGATCCCCCTAACTCCTCGATACTATCTTTTTCATAAGAAAAAGCAAAGTTTGATTCTAAAAATCGAAGGAGGGTGTCCACGTCGGCTTCCCTTTCGTTGCTTTTTAAAATAACCACAGCTACTTTTCTTTTTACTATATCTTTTGTGCCATAAACCTTAAAAGGAATATCAAAAACAGAAACTGTGGTTCGAAAAGCTTCTTCTGTGTAGCCGTTTTTACCACCTATAAAAGAGCTTTTTCGCATAAGTCGATTACTGTTGACCCACCTGTGTTTTAGCACCCCGTACTCAGTAACTCTCGTAATGTCCCAAATTTCTGGATGTTCTTTGTGTATAAAACGAGCCAAAGTAAATAAATCTTTTGTACTAGAAACATTTTTTGCTGAAAGGCCACTTGGATCATTGTAAGTAGTAGAAGCCATACCAATCTCGGAAGCTTTATTGTTCATAGCTTTCAAAAAATTATCTCTTCCAAGTCCATCTGCTAAAACTTCAGCGGCGTCATTTGAAGATTCTATAAGAAGTGGGTAAAGAAGATCTGTGATTAAAATCCTTTCGCCGGCATAAAGACCACCTTGAGTACCATATGTGTTTACAGAAGATTTACTAACAACCACATGACTATGCGCATCCAAAAGATCTTTAGCAACGATTGCTGTCATAAGTTTTGAAACTGAAGCTATCGGAAAAATAAATTCTGGATTTTTTTCAAAAATCACTTCCCCAGTTTCGATGTCTCCAACCAAATAAGAAAGTGAACTTACCCTTGGTGCATTTTTTTGAGTCGCTTTTACAAAATTACCAGATCCTCCATAAAAAGAAATTCCTTCATCTTCTTTTTGATCATCTGAACCTAAGACTAGGTTTTCTTTTTCTGAATTTAAAGCAACAGTTTGCTGTCTTGAAGCAAAAAAATTATCGACAGCTTTTGCTGTGTGCTCGCCTGTTTCAATCAAAAAAGAAGTCAGAGCTACACCGATTGCAATCGCTGCAAAAAACCTCAGAGG
>CAZIMQ010000021.1:0-9481 GCA_964540495.1 uncultured Candidatus Saccharibacteria bacterium
AGCACCCGCCTTTTAAGCGGAGGGTCGTAGGTTCGATTCCTACTGGGCGGACAACATAGAAAAAACCTCCATTGCTGGAGGTTTTTTCTATGTTGTCCGAGGCGCAGTGATGTTTCGATAGCAATCGAAACCACGAGCCGGGGTCGAGAAATTTTGTTCGCGACTGGCGAACAAAATATTCGTGACGACATAGTCCGAGCCGGAAAATATTTCGAGGGAGATATCCTACAAAATACTCAGGAAGACACAGCGCGCCAAAAAGCGGATATTTTTTATAACCCCAAAACAATCTCTTCGAGCTTGTCGTATAAATCATAAGACCCCCTGTGAGCCTCATGATAAATTTCAGGAAACAAAATTAAAAACCTTTCGAGTTCCTCTTTTGAATAATTTCTTAAAAATTCTTTTGCTTTTCCGTACGGAAATGGACTAACTCCCGCTTCTCCAGCATTCTTTGTCTTTGATACCAAAACAATAGTTTTTACTTGCCACCACAAAATTCCGTGCACTTCCTCAGCAGGAACCTTCCCTTTTACCTCAAGCAAAAGTTTCCAAAGTCTTTTCTTGTCTCTTTTTCCAAAAGCGTCTGCTAAATCAAATACATTTATTTTTTCTTTTTTCTTTTGAACTTCTTTTCCTTCAAATACTTTTTCTGAATTTTTCTTTAATTTTTCTGATTTGTCTTTAGCAAGCTTTCCAGCCGAAACCACAAAAATTGTTTCGCTTTTGGCAATTTCTTTTATGATTTTCAAAAACTCTTCGGACTTTTCTTCATTTTCAAATATGTCTTTAAGAAAAACCACAATCTTGTTTTCAAAAAGACCTCGAGAAAGCGTAAGCTCTGCAAATGAAACATCAGACACATTTTCACTATCAAATACCAGAAAACTAGCATCGGGTTTTTTCTGTTTTAAAGAAGCAAAAAGAGCCCCTGCTTTTTTTGTAACCTCTGCTTGATTTTCACCAATGAAAGAATAAATCATTCCGTGTTGAATCTTGAAAATTGATAATTATATTATTTACTTAAGCTCTCCCCAGTTTTTACCAAAACAGAAATTCACAACAATTGGCACACCAGCTCCATCTTTTTCTGACAAAATATTTTCCATAATTTTTTTAATATCTTTAGCAAGACTTTCTACACCTTCTTCTGGAACTTCGTAAATAAGCTCATCGTGAATTTGGAGCAAAAGTAAAACCTGCTTTTCTAACTTTTTTTCTTTCAAGTACTTGTCGATTCGTGCCATAGCAATCTTTAGAATATCAGACTGGGTACCTTGTATTGGTGCATTAATCGCCATCCTTTCTGCCGAAGCTCTAATGAAAGGAAGTTTTGATTTTAATCCTTCGAAATATCTTCGGCGACCAAAAATTGTTTTTGTATATCCAAACTGAAGCGCTTCATTTTTAGTATTTTCCATGTACTCCGCAAGTCCTGGAAAAGATTTAAAATATTGGCTATAAAATTCCTGCGCTTCTTCACGAGTTCCCCCAAGATTTTGCCGGAGCGCTGTAACTCCCATACCATACAAAATTCCAAAGTTAATTACCTTAGCCTTCCGGCGCATTTCTTTATCTACATTTTCTGGCGTCACGTTAAAAATTCTTGAGGCAACTCCGGTGTGAATATCTTCTCCTTTTTGAAAAATTTCTTTTAGTGACTTGTCTCCAGACAAAATCGCAGCGATCCGAAGCTCAATCTGAGAATAATCAAAACTAAGTAGAAGTTTTTTTGCTGGCACAACAAAAGCTTTACGGATATTTCTTCCAAGCTCAGTCTTGATCGGTATGTTTTGCAGATTAGGATTTTCAGAAGACATACGCCCTGTTGTAGTACCCGCCTGCAAAAACTTTGCATGAAGCCTACCATCTGCGCCTAATAGGTCTGGCAAAGTGTCTATATAGGTCCCTAGAAGCTTTGAAAGCTCTCTATAAGAGAGAATATCTGCGATTATAGGGTGAAGATCCTTAAACTTCTCCAACTCGCTTTCTTTCGTAGAAAGTGCCCCTGTGCCAGTCTTTTTCTGACCTTTCACTTTTAATCCCATTTTCACAAACAAAATTTCTCCTAGTTGTTTTGGACTGCTTATGTTAAATTCTTCCCCTGCCTCTTTCCAAATTCTTTTACTTAAAATTTCAAGTTCTTCATGGTATTTTTTTGAAAGTTTTAACAACTCTCCTTTTTCCATTTGAATTCCGTTTACTTCCATCTGGTCTACAATCTCAATTATTGGAATTTCTATTTCCTCAAAAACTCTTGAGAGACCATTTTTTTCAATATCTTTCAAAATAGTTTTTTTAGATTCTTCAAAATTCCGAACCCCAGAATATTCATAAATGTCAGAAAGTTTTGGATTTGTAATTGAGGAATTCAAAAGCCAAAGAGCGATCAAAATCTTCTTTTCTTCTAGTGAATCTATATTTTCTTTTTCTTCCAGTTTTTTTTCTTCATCTCCACTTGCGTTTCCGTTGAGCACGGCGTCTAGCCTTTGACCTAAACTTCTAAAATCGAGCTCCGTAAAAAGTTTTTTTACATTTTCTTTTTGGTGCGTCACTTTCCATTCTTCTTTAGGTAGAAAAAAATCAATAGGCGCATCACGACGAATCGTCGCGAGCATTTTTGAAAACCTTGCCTCTTCTTCATTGTCCCGTAAAAGCTCGATTATTCGAGGACTCGCTCCCGCTCTTTTAAATCGCTCTACTTGTTCTAAAGCAAGTGCCTCGTACATTTTTTCTATGGTTCCAAATTCTTTAATCAAATTTGTCGCAGTTTTTTCACCGATTCCTTTTATACCGATTATGTTGTCAGAAGGATCTCCGCGCAGTCCTTTGTAATCAATGAGTTGTTCTGGTGAAAAACCAAAACGATCCACCACTTCTTTTTCACCGTAAATGATCGTGTCTTTAATTCCTTTTTTTAATGTAAAAACTTTTACCCTGTCCCCTTCGATGAGCTGAAGAGTGTCCATGTCTCCAGAAGCGATTACAATTTCCAAGCCTTCTCTTCCTTTTAATTTTTCAACAATCGTTCCAAGCATGTCGTCGGCTTCAAAACCCTCAAGCTCATACATAGGTATGTCAAAAGCTTTAAAAATATCTCGTGAGCGAATTATTTGTGACACCAACTCGTCGTCGGTTTTTTTTCTTCCAGATTTGTAACCTTCGTAAGCAATGTGCCTGTAAGTAGGTTTAGGTAGATCAAAACAAGCCACAATGTAGTCTGGGTCTTGATCTTTAATGATCCCCATAAGCATCGTAGAAAGGCCGTAGAGGGCTCCTGTAGGCTCACCACGGCTTGATGAGAAGTCAGGAAGAGCATGATAAGCACGGTGCAGAATCGCGTGGGAATCGATCAAAACTAATTTTTTCTTTTTTTCTTTTTTCATTTTAATTTTCTAAAAATTCAAATTCCCTTTCTTCTTCTGATTTATGTCTTATCGAAACCCGAAGCGCATATTTTGGAATTGAAGCTCTAATATTTTCCGGCCACTCAATTACAACAAGAGTTCCCTTTTCTTTAAACAAATTTTCTAGTTTTAAAATTTTTAACTCTTCTTCTTTTTCAATTCTGTAAGCGTCTATGTGAACTAATTTTTTAAAAATTGGGTGTGAAGTTTCGTAACTTTTCATTATCACAAAAGTCGGACTTTGCATTGTTTCTTTTACTCCCAAAATTTTTCCAATTTCTTGTGAAAGCGTGGTCTTCCCTGCCCCAAGCTCTCCCGAAAGAGTAATTACAAAAGCGCCCACCGCTTCTTGTTTTTCTATGATTTCCAAAATCTTTTTAGCAATTTCTGCTGTTTCAGTGGTGCTCTTAGATGTAAATTTTTGCCCCTCTTTCATAAGCTTAGTATAACAAAATAGCACCCGCTTTGGGTGCTTTAAATATAAAAAAATCAAACCCCAGATCGCAATTGCAATCCGGGGTTTGTGAGTTGTAAACCGTTTTCTTGAGCCACTACTTGGTGGCGGGAGCGGAGGGTACTTTCGCAACCTCCCCACCATGACCACTTCCCGTAGGCTTTGGATCCGGAGGCGCAGGAGCTGGTGGTGTGGGACGGGACAACTTCTTGTCCGTCACCGGCTTGGCCGCGGGAGCAACTGGAGCAGGCGACGCCGGAGCCGGTGCGGGAGCACTGGCCACAGGCAACACGGGGGTTGGGGGTGCGGGTGGAACTGTCCCCGCAAACTTGGCCTCAACCCGGCGAAGAAGTTCCTCCAAAACGCTTTTGGCGTCGAGAAGGTAACCGACTTTATCAACCCGAACGTTGGTCAGAGACGCACTCGACCGCAGGCCTTTGGCCATGGTATCGAGCTTGTCCACCAAGTCGATCAGGTCATTGTCCCCGATCGATCCACCGTCAACGTAGGCCTTGGCCTTTGTAACGATTGTCCTCCACTCGGGCCGCGATTCTTTTTCAAGGAACCGCTTAATCCCATCTTGGAAGTTGTCTCCAGTCGACGGCGTTGTCGAAGGGACGAACTTGCTTGGAGGCAGAACCACCTTCACGTCCGCAGTGGGGACCACCCCTCCGGAGAGGAAAGCAATCCCCGCTTCGATGGCGGTGGCGTCTCGGGCGAAACCCGCACGGTCAGCAGCGTTACCCGCCGAGGCACTCGCGGTCCGAAGACCTTGAGCCATTTCGGTGAGCTTGGCTTTCACTTCGGTGGTGCGCTCTGGGGTCAGAGTCTGACCCTGAGCGACTTTTCCGAGGTCAAGCAAGGCTGAACGGAACACTTCTTCCTTTTCCTTGGCAGCGATCGCTTGAAGCGTCGCCACTGTTTCCGCTTGAGTCGCGGCCGAAGCCGGACGGGCGATGATGCTGAACAGAAAGGCCACAAGGGCCAGAATGATGTTGGTTTTCATGGGTTGGGCGCGCCAGTGGTTTGGTTGTTTGTTTACCGGCGCAGAAGAAAAGACTTTTTTAATCTCCTCTTTTGCGCCGATAATTTCAAGAAAACGGTTTCAAAGAACATTTTTTCGGGGACTTCCCCGGATTTGAAAAAAAATCTTTTTTTCAAATCCGGGGAGAGGTTTTTTTAAAACCTCTCCGCGAAACTTTTAAGCTAAACCTTTTTTCAACATATTTTCTCTTTTAAAATTTTCTATGTTGATGTTACCTTTTCCGGTTTTAGACTTTTGTTTTTTGATAAATATGTGAGCTAAGAGTCCACTCCAAAGCATAAGTCCGATTACGAAGAGCGCTGTTTTCATGTTGCCTGAAATTCCAGTGTAAGGAAGTGAACTAAGTAGAACTCCTGAAGCAAAAGCTCCTGTTCCTGGTGTTGTGTAAGTAGGATTTGAATAAGTTGTAGTGTAAGAATTGTTGTTTCGATTGTTGTCTTCGTCGTCAACATGAACACTACAAGTTTTTCTGATTGTTTCTCCATCTGACTCAATTCGTACAGTTGCTTCTTTTCTTCCACTTGAACTGTATCGTTTAGTCTCAGTTCTGTTGTTTCCAGTAACGTCTCCGGTCCATTTGTAATCATAGTCACCGTCCCCACCGTAAACTTTCACACTCCATCGTACAGTGTCACCTTCGTCTGGGTTACTAGGGCTTACTTCACAAACAGCTCGTAGATTATCGTTGTTGTCATTATCCTCATCTTCTACATAAGTAGTACATGTTCTTGTGATTGATTTACCGTCGGAAGTGATTCGTACAGTCGCATTTTTAGTACCAGAAGATGTGTATCGCTTTGTTTCAGTTCTGTTGTTTCCAGAAACATCTCCACTCCATGAGTATGAATAGTCTCCGTCTCCACCAGAGGCTGTAACTCTCCAAGTTACACTTTCCCCTTCTTCAATTCTCGAAGGACTCGCTTCACAGTAAGCACTTAGATCATTGTGGTTTTGGATAACATCTACAGAACAATTTGCGTGTTTTGTTTTATTTCCTTTTGTTGCTGTTACACGAGCGTTTTTAATTCCAGTACTAGAAAAAAATTTTGAAATACTTTTTCCATTTCCTGAAACATCTCCACTCCATGAGTATGAGTAACCTGAATCATTTCCTGAAGCATGAGCTACAAAAGTTACTGTTTGGTTTTTTGTTACTGAGTAAGGGGAAGCTACACATGAAAGAGAGATATTCTCATCTACTTCATTATTACAGTTATGAGTACATCCTCCACAGTTTGTAGTACATCCAGTATCTACATAACAGTTAGATCCACAATTAGCGATTGGTTGAAAATAGTAAGGGTCTTCATAATCATCGTATCCGTAGTACGGCATACCGTTATCCTGATAAGGAAATGGTTGGTAATAACTTGAAGTGTCTACATTTGATGCAATATAACCTGAGTCGTAACTTCCACCACCTTGAGCTATTTGATTTGAGTAGCTACCTGAATCTGGAACATAATTTGACCCTGAATCATATGTGTAAGATGGCGAATATGTTGATCCTGAATCATATGTATATGAAGGGCTATAAGATGATCCGGAACTATATGAGTATGAAGGTGAGTAACTAGAACCTGAACCGTAAGTGTATGATGGATTATAAGTTGACCCTGAAGAATATGAGTATGAAGGAGTGTAAGATGATCCGGATGAATAAGTATATGAAGGCGAATAACTTGATCCACTACTATAAGAATAAGAAGGTTTATAACTAGAGCCAGATGAATAAGAGTAAGAAGGAGAATACGAAGACCCTGAACTATATGAGTATGAAGGAGTATATGACGATCCAGAAGAATAGGAGTACGATGGTGTATAACTAGATCCTGAACTATAAGAGTATGAAGGAGTATAGGAAGACCCTCCACTATATGAGTAAGATGGCGTATAAGATGATCCAGATGAATAAGAATAGTCTGGGGTATATGTAGATCCTGAGCTATAAGAGTACGATGGTGTGTACCCTAAAGCAGAAGTAGGCGCAATTAAAGACACTGCGAAAATCGCCCCTAAAATCGCTTTTTTATTCAGTTTTTTCATAATTTTTTGCATATATCTTTAATATTTGTTTACCCTCCTATTATACACTATCTGTATATAAAGTCAATACCCTATCTTTACTAAAAACAAAAGCTGTTTTAAAAAATTAACCCCTCTTTTGGGAGGGGTTTTAGTCTTTTTCCCTTACAGAAAGGGGTCTGGATGCTTGGACTCTGGTCGCCAAGGAATGACCTTTCCGCTTGGGAGTCTCACGAAGTAGTGTTCGTCCAGCGGTACCCCGCATACGGTACACGGAGTGTGGGGGTCAATGATTCTGCCTGGGGGCACAACCCTCTGGGTAACAGGTAGATCAAAGCTTTGGGGCAATTGTTCGGTTTTTTGAGTCTGACACCCAACTAACCCCGCCGCGCAAAGCGACAGGCCGAAAAGAGCAATTCTTGTCATAGATCGCCATTAAAACACGTTTTTAAAGAAAAGCAAAGATCAACCTGCCCGCCATTGCCTGAAGACAGGTTTCAGTCGATGGCAGGCGGGAAACCAAAAAATAAAAATGTTATGCTTTTTGATTCATAATTTTTAATTTAATACCTATCATTTGCTATAATACTTTATATGAGTTTATTTTTTGATAACAAAGAAGACAAAAAAGTTAAAGAGCTTCGTTTAAATGAAGAAGAAGAGGTAGCTCGAATACTTTCAGACAAATACAGTATCGGGTACATTGATCTTTCTGGGGTTTCCATAAACACTGACGCCCTTCGTCTTGTGCCAGAAGCGGAAGCAATGGAAGGAAATTTAGCAGTTTTTAAAATTGTCGGAAAAAAACTTTCTATTGCAGTAAAAAATCCTGAAAACGAAACTACAAAAAAAATACTTCACTCCTTAACGGAAAAAGATTATGAGGTTTCCCTCTTTATGACTTCTAAGCAAAGTCTAGAAAAAGCTTGGACTCGCTACAGAGACATTTCTTTTGCTACAGAAACAAAAGCTGGGACACTAGACATTTCAAATGAAGTTATTGAAAAACTTTTGTCAGAAGTAAAAAGTATTGTAGACATCACTCGCTTAGTGGGAGAAACAATAAGCGAACAAAAAGTTTACAGAACATCTAAAATCATAAGCATCATCATTGCAGGAGCGATTGCAACAAACGCTTCCGACATCCACTTAGAGCCCGAGGAAGAGATTACAAGACTGCGTTTTCGACTAGATGGTGTACTAATCGACGTGATCAATCTAGACAAAGACACTTACCTTCCAATGCTTTCGCGACTGAAACTTCTTTCAAACTTGAAACTTAACATAAAAGAAAATGCTCAAGACGGTCGTTTTAGTGTAAAAATCTACAACGATGACATAGAAATTCGAACATCTGTACTTCCTGGGGCTTACGGAGAATCTATTGTAATGAGACTTCTAAACCCTAAAGCGATACAAGTTTCTTTTGATAGCCTTGGAATCCCTGACAAACTACGAAAAATTTTTGAAAAGGAAATTGGAAAACCCGATGGAATAATTCTAAACACAGGACCAACTGGTTCTGGAAAAACCACAACTCTTTACTCTTTCCTTCGCAAAGTTCATACAAGTGAAATAAAAATAATCACAATTGAAGACCCTATCGAGTACCACTTACCTGGAATTGTGCAAACACAAACAGACAATGAAAAAGGTTATGATTTTGCAACAGGACTAAAGTCTATTCTTCGACAAGACCCTGATGTGATTTTGGTTGGAGAAATTCGAGATGGAGAAACTGCGGAAATCGCAATGAATGCGGCTTTGACTGGACACTTAGTGTTCTCAACCTTACACACCAACAATGCGGCTGGTACCTTCCCTCGTCTTGTAGAACTTGGAGTAAACCCTAAAATTATTCCTTCTGCTATAAATGTTGCGATTGCTCAAAGACTAGTCCGAAAAGTTTGTACAAAATGCGCAAAGAGAATAAAAATTCCAGAAAATAGAAAAGTTTTAATCGACAGAGTAATAAAAAATATAATAAAAAAAGGTGACGAAGTGCTTCAAACTGATGAGATTTTTGAATCAGTTGGATGTGCTGAATGTAACAACACAGGCTACCGAGGAAGAATTGCTACTTATGAAGCAATATTCATGGATAAAATAATTGAAGAAATAATCTATCAAAACCCGAGCGAAAGAGAAATTGCAAAAGCAGCAAATCACCAAAACATACTAACATTACAAGAAGACGGGATAACTAAAGTTCTCGGGGGTGTAACAACTTTAGACGAATTAGAAAGAGTAATCGATCTTTCTGTTGCTGAAAAGCTTTATGACGATCTAGAATCAGACCCCACCTCCTAAATAATAGAAACCCCTTCACAAAACCTATAAAAAGTCCGGGAGTTTAGAAATTAAAAAAACACCAAGCGGAAGATGTGCTTGGTGTTTTCAGTATGTATACTAAAAAAGGTTAGAGAAATGACAACAAGAATCTCTAAGCAATACTTTTTCAAAAGAGTAAAAGTGAGAAATAGCTTTAAGGATAGCTCCAGTAAAAGACACGTGAAGCGCTTAACCAGGACGTCCTCGAGACTACACCAG
>CAZIMQ010000022.1:0-9464 GCA_964540495.1 uncultured Candidatus Saccharibacteria bacterium
CAAGGTTTGATTCAATTTAGACACGTTGGTATAAATTATGATTTTGCAATTTTTACAAACCTAACTCCAGAGCACATCGACGCGCATAAGACTTTTGAAAATTACAGAAACGCTAAGGGAATTTTGTTTAAGGCATTGAGTAGTTTGAAAAAAAAGGAAATCGATGGACAAAAAATTTTAAAAACAATAATTGCAAATTCAGATAGCTCTGAATCGTCATTTTTTCTTTCTTTTAAAGCTGACAAGAAAATTACCTTTGGTCTAAAACAAAATGCTGATTTAAAAGCAGAGATTTTAACAGAGTCAGAAGACGGAGTTTCTTTTAAGGTAGGGAACGAAGAGTTTGCTATAAAAATTTTAGGAGGTTTTAATATTTTAAACGCTCTCCCTGCAATTGCTTTAGGAAAAGAACTTGGCGTATCGACAGAGAAAATAAAAAAAGGCCTTTCATCGCTTTCAATTATTCCGGGACGTATGGAAGAAATAGAAAACAATCGAGGGGTTACTTTAATTGTTGATTATGCTCATGAAAAAGAGAGTATGACTTTGGCTCTACAAACTGCAAATAATTTAAAGAAAAAAACAGGTGCTAAAACAATTGTTCTTCTGGGTGCGGAAGGCGGAGGAAGAGACAAAGGTAAAAGACCTATTATGGGGGAAATCGCAGGGCGCTTGGCGGATTTTGTAATTGTTTCAAATGTAGATCCTTACGAAGATGATCCACTTCCAATCGCGGAAGACATTGCGGTTGCCAGTGAAAAAACAGGGAAAAAAAGAGGGGAAAATCTCTTTGTGATTTTAGATAGAAGAGAGGGAATCAGGAAAGCAATTGATTTAGCAAATGAGGGTGACATTGTTATGATTACTGGAAAAGGAGCAGAGCAGTCGATGGTTATTGGTGGAAAGAGTATTCCTTGGGATGACAGAAAAATTGTCAGAGAAGAATTGTTAACAAAATAGATGCAACAAGAACAACCTTTTAAAAATTTTTTCTCTGGTCTTTTTTTGTTTTGTTTTTTCTTGTCTCTTCTTTTTGTGTTTATTTTTGCAGACAGTAAATTGCAAAAAGCAAAAATTTTTACAAAAACAATAGAAGAGAAATTAAATATCAAAAACCTTGGTTGGGTAGAGCAAAAAAGTTCCGAACGGTTCTCAAAAAGAGATTCTTTTTACATATTCCCTTTTAAAGAAAAGCTCTATCTTTTGGGAGGGATTGATGGAAGTCAAAACATCATTGGCCATCACAAAGTCGATTACGAAAGTTCTCCTCACTATAACGATATTTGGGAAAGTGTAGACGGAATTTCTTGGAAAAAAATCGTTGAAGAAGCGGAGTTTCCAAAGATCCGTTCTACTGTAGTTGTACAAAATGGGGAAGAGTTAATTATGATTGGAGGGTGGAGTCCGGAGAAAGGCTACGACATAGGTGTGTGGAAATCCGTTGACGCAATTCATTTTGAAAAAATAAAAAAGACTCCAGAATTTGGAGAGCGAGAAGGACACAAAATTATTACACATGATGGAAAATTTTATTTATTTGGTGGGGTGAATTATATTTCAGGGAAAACTTTTAACGATGTGTGGGTTTCAGACAACGCTATTGATTGGACGCTTCTAGTAAAAAATGCGCCTTGGGAACCAAGATGGGATCATGATGTTTTGTTTTTCAAAGATAAATTTATTTTAACAAGTGGTATGGGGCTTAATGGTCTGGGCTACGGCGACATTTGGGAAAGTACAGACGGTGTCTCTTGGACAGAGACTGCTTCCACAACTCCTTGGGGTAAAAGGCAAGGACAGGCTTTTTTGGAATTTAAAGACAGTCTTTGGTTTATAGGAGGACTCAATACTGATACAGATATTGGTGTTGGGGACACGTGGCACTCTTTTGACGGGGTGAGTTGGGAGAAATTGCCATACGATGGTGCTTGGTCTGGGCGGGAAGATCACGCGGTGTTTGTTTGGAAAGATAAACTTTTTCTGACAGGTGGTATGGATGGATCATGGCGATGGAACAATGATGTCTGGACGTTAGAGGATTTACCTTGTGGAAAAGGTGAAGTAGGAAAAATAAAAACAATTGAAAGTTTAGATTTAACTGCAAGAAATTGGGGACTGTTTTGTTTAGGGAAAAACAACGAACCTTTCTTTTTGGGTGGAAAAAATCCAACAGATGAAGTAGGGATCGCAAGTATTACAAAACTCGTAACATCGATGGTGGCAGAAGATTCTTTAGAGGAAACTGCTTCGGTTGAAATTTTGCAAGCAGACATGGTTCTTGGCACAAGAGATAGGTTTAAAGACAAGGATTCTATTCCTAAAAAAGAAGCTCTGTCTTCCCTTTTAATTGAATCAGAAAATGATGTGGCGCAAGCAATGGAAAGAATGGTTGGGGTTACTTTTATTTCAAAAATGAATGACAAGGCGAAAGAAGCTGGAGCAGTCTACTCAAATTTTAGAGACCCAGCGGGAATTGATTTTGGAGTATTTCCTAGCAACACATCGACTGTGGTGGATGTGGCACAAATTGTTTCGCATGTATTTAAAAATTATAGAGGTGTTTTCAATTTTACTAAAATACCTGAAAAAGAAATTTTAGGTGTTTTTGGGTCTCATCATACAGCTTCTGCTACAAATGCACTCCTTCGTGATTCTGAGGTCTCCGGTGTGATTTTAGGAGGGAAGACGGGGGAGACAAGTAGTGCAAAGAAGAATTTAACTTTGGTTTTTCAGAACAAGGAGAATCAAAAATTCGTATCTGTAATTTTAGGAAGTGAAGATCATTTTGCTGATAGTAAGAAGTTGATTTTGGGGGTGGTAAAATAAATTATTTTTTCAGTGGTCACGATGGGAACTCTCCCTCGACTTAAAAATTTGTCGTTAGAATAAAACACAGTTTTTGAAATTTCAGTGGTCACGAATAATTTATTCGCCGTCGCTCATAAATTTTCTTGTCGTGTGTACTAGGTGGGAATCGACCCTTACAGGGTCAGTACAGGTTTTTGATATTTTTTTCGCTAGCTCAAAAATATCTAAAGAACCTTTTCGATTCCCTAGACCAAAAAAATATACAGGAAAGAATCCTGTATATTTTTTCGGTGCCCGAGGTGGGAATCGAACCCACACGCCTTGCGGCCAGAGATTTTAAGTCTCTTATGTATACCAATTTCATCACTCGGGCGGTAAAAACAATCGGGAATTTCTCCTTACAGGAGCAGTATACCTTTTGGCTAAAATTTTCGTAAACTCAATTTTAGGCTCAAAAGGTCTTCAATTCCCGCCGGATGCAAAACCCTTTGCGTCTTCTTACGCCAACAATTAGCCCATTTCGGGTAATTGTTGAGGCGTAGGCGGGAATTGAACCCGCGCGTCGCGATTTTGCAGATCGCTGTGTTACCACTTCACCACTACGCCAGTGTGTTTGATATTCTACATTAAAAAGGCCTAAAGCCAAAAGCTTATAGTTCAGAGGCTTTTCTAGAGATTTCCTCTATATTTTGCCTATTTCTTTCTCCGTAGTCGATATCAAAATCGATAAAAGGAATACGAGAAAGTAGGGAGTTGTCTTTTAGGTATTGTCGAAATTCACTTCGGTGTCTTTTTGCAAAGTCTAAAGCTCCCTTTTCTCCAGATTCTGGAAGGGTAGTGAAGTAAATTTTTGCGTTTGCTCGATCAGGGGAAATGGATACTTTTGTTACGGTCATTAGAGAAGCTTTTGAAGTAGAATTTTCCGCAAGGAATTTTCCCGCCAGTTCTCTTATCACCTCTCCTGCCATTTGTTTTCTGTTTTCTTTCATATTATTTTTCTACCATAGCATAAGACTCTAGGAAATCTCCTGGAGCCACTTCGTGTTTAGCTTCCACACAAACTCCACATTCAAGACCTTCTTTTACTTCTTTCACGTCACTTTTCATTTGTTGAAGAATTTTTATTTTTCCTCTTCCGATTTCTGTATCTCGTCTGATTATTCTAATTTCATCTCCTAGACTGATCGCACCTTCTTCAACACGACACCCGATCACTTGTTTGTCTTTGTCTTTACTAAAGAATTTTAAAACTTTCGCTTTTCCTCGAAGTTCCTCCATTTTTATTTTAGGAGTTTTTTCTTTCATGTAATTTTCAAGCCATTCTGCTAGTTTGTAGATTATGTTGAAAGTTTGCACTGGAATATTTGCTCTTTCAGACAAAGCTTTAGCTGAGTTATCGATTGAAGTATCAAAGCCAAGTACTACAGCGTTTTGGCTTCCTAAAGCCATTTTTACGTCGCTTTCAGAAATAAAACCAACTCCAGTTGAGACGATTTTTACTGAAACTCTGTCGTTTTTGATTTTCATGATTTCATGAACAATAGCCTCAATCACATCTGTTGTAGATGCTTTTATGATGATTGGAATCATGAAGTTTAACCCACTTTCATTTACTGTAGAGATAAAAGATTTTTGTTTATCTTCTTTTTGATTTTTTTCAATTTCTTTTTCTGCGTCCTTTTTACTTTCGACAACTTTAAAAATTGATCCAACTGGAGGAAGAGACGAAAAGCCAGTTACACGTACAGGGTCTCCAGGGAATCCTTCTTCAATTTTTTTACCTTGAAAATCTTCCATCATTCGAGTTGAAGAAAAAGTATCTTCACATACTATGAATTGTCCAGATTTTAGTGTTCCGTTTTTTACTATAAAACTCGCAGAAATTCCTTTTGTTTTGGAGTTTTCAGCTTGAATTACAATTCCTTCTGCCGGTATTGCAAGATCTGCTTTGAGCTCTGTGATTTCTGAAAGTAGTAGAATCATTTGGAGTAAGTCTTCTACTCCTTCGCCCGTGATCGCAGAAAGGGGAACAAACGGCACGTCTCCACCCCAACCTTCAAGGAAGATTTCATTTTCTGCTAAATTTTGTTTTGTTTTGTCTATGTTAGCGTTTGGTCGGTCTATTTTGTTTATTGCAACTATAAAGGGAAGTCCTGCGTCCTTAATACATTTAAAAGCATCAAGAGTTTGGGGTTTTACACCTTCGTCAGCTGCGACAACTAGGATTGCAATATCCGCCACGCGCGCTCCTCGGCCTCGGAGAGCCCCAAAAGCTTCGTGCCCTGGAGTATCAAGAAAAGTAATAGATGAGCATTCTCCTTTTTCGTTCTTTCTTTCTACTTTATAGGCACTCATTCTTTGGGTGATCCCTCCCGCTTCTTTTTCACACGTGTTAGTTTTTCGGATATAGTCAAGAAGCGTCGATTTCCCATGATCGATGTGTCCCATAACAGCGACCACTGGAGGTCGCACAAATTGTGTCTCTTCTTTGTTCATTTTTATTTTTAAGACTCTATTGTCTTTTTGCTTTTCTCGATTACTTCAAGCTCTTCTTCCATAAGCTCAAAATTAGACGAAAAAGCCTTTACTGGCTTCACAAAGACGTTCATTCGGTCTCCTGAGTAGTAGAGTCCAGATACGACTATACCATCTCCTTTCTCATTTACAAAAGATGTGGTAAAACTTTGGTTTCCTCCAGCGCCTCCACCTCTAAATGGGTTGAAACGAACTAGCTCTAAACCTTGAACAGTTTTACCTAATTTTTTTTGTATATCACTAAACAAATGGTTTGCATTTCCTCTGAAAAGTTTTAAATTTTCAATTTCGTGTCTTACATTTTCAAGTGACTCTGGTAAATTTTTTGCATCACCAATTAAAAGTTTTTGCATTTTCTTAAAAAGAATAAAAGAAAACACAAGAGCTCCAAAAGAAAACAAAAAAGAAAAGATCAATAAGTAATTTATTATTTCAGGTGTTAAAAACATTTTGGTTTTTTAAAAAAAAGACAATAGATAAGATTATACAAGAAAAATTTGAATTTTGACAATTTTTAGCTATGATTGCAGTGTGAATAAATTTTTTCAAAAAAGAACCTATTTGGATTTCGCTTCAATTACCCCAGTTTCAAAAATTGTTTCAAAAGAAATAAAAAAAGGGGAATCATTTTTTGCTAACCCTTCTTCTTTATATAGAGAGGGGGTTTTGGCTCGTAGAAAGATCGAAGAATCTCGAAAAAAAATTGGCAATTTTCTGAATGCGCGCGCGGAAGAAATCTTCTTTACCTCAGGAGGTACTGAAGGAAACAACATGGCAATCCTTGGAGTTTTTAAGGATTTTAAATTAAAACATAAAGATAAAATCCCTCACTTTATTACTTCGACCATTGAACACTCTTCAGTTTTAGAATGTATGAGGCATATTGAAGAAGTCGGAGGCTCTGTGACTTATGTTGCTCCAGATGAAACCGGCATAATCTCACCCAAGTCAATAAAAGAAGCTCTTCGGCCAGAAACAATCCTTGTATCTATTCATATGGTAAACAATGAAATAGGGACAATTCAGCCTGTTGCTGAAATCGCAAAAGAAATTCGTCATTTTAAAAAGTTAAATTCAATGACGGTTTTTCCTCTACTTCACACAGACGCTTGCCAGGCTTTTTCTTATATAAAAATTGATACATTAAAAATTCATAGCGATCTTTTGACTTTAGATTCTTCAAAAATTTATGGTCCAAGGGGAGCTGGTGTTTTTTATGTAAAAAAGGGAACTCCGATTTCAACTATTCTTTACGGAGGGGCTCAAGAAAAAGGACTTCGTAGTGGTACAGAAAATTTACCTTCTATTTTGGGCACAGCAAAAGCTTTTGAACTTATAGAAGAAAAACGCACAAAGGAGTTTTACAGACAAGTAGAATTACAAAAATATTTTCTTCATCTTCTTTCTAAAAAAGTTCCTGAAGCGAAAGTAAACGGTGATTTGATTGAAAGAGTTCCGGGAAATGTAAATTTTTCTGTAAAAGGGCTCGACGCAGAATTTGCATTGTTTGAGCTCGATAGTCAGGGGATTTTGGTTTCGACCGCGAGCTCTTGTGTGAACAATAAAGAAGAATCCTACTCTTATGTAATAAAAGAAATAAATCCCGGAAGAGAAAAATCTTCACTTAGGGTTTCTTTTGGATTTACTACGGTAAAAAAAGATATCGATAAATTTTTCAAAGTTTTTTTGAAAACAAATTCATATAAAGAGACAGTTTCTAGGTAGAAAATTTAAGCTTTCTAGTTTTCTTTTTTTGTTTTATACTATCCTTATTATGAACGGTTTAAATAATCAACAAGTTACACTTTTGGCTATATTGGTTGCTTTTGTTACTTCAATTGCAACAGGTATTGTTACTGCTTCTCTTTTAGATCAGACAACTGACAGTGTGCCTCAGACAATATACAAAGTGGTTGAAAGAACCATTCAAGAGGTTGCTCCAGAAAGTACTGTGGCAAAAAAAATTGAAGAAAAAGATTCACCAAAGCAACCAGTAGAAAAACCACTTGTTTTGACCGATGTTGCTGAAACAGCTGGAAAGAGTCTTGTAAAAATTTATTTTAAAGCCTCAAAGAGTTCTCCTGAAATTCTAGTCTCATCTGGTGCGATTTTTGGAAAACAAGACACCTTTTTAGGAATTACTCCAATCGAATATCCTTTGAAAACAAAATTTTCAATCGAGCTTCCAGATAAATCACGGGTAGAAGCAACCTTGCTTAAAAAAGGATCGTTTGGATTTTCTGTTTTTACTATCGATCCTAATGCTAAACCAAGTATTTCTTCACTTAAGCTTGCTGGTTTTGGGGAATCTCGAATAGGAGCTGCTGTTGTTGCTTTTGGATCTAAACAAGAAAGCAATGTAGTTTCAACTGGTATCATCACAGAAATTGAATCACTCTCACAAGCCACAGCTTCAACTACACCAAAAGGTATTGCCATTACTGATATCAAACTTTCTTCCCCTACAACTGGCTGGCTCTTACTTTCAACAAAGGGTGAAGTGTTAGGGTTTATAATTGCTCCAAAAGAAGGAGATAGGGGAGCAAGATATGTAGACGCAACTCTTCTCAAGGCTGCTTTTCCTGAAATTTTCTAAAATTCTAGCTGTTGCGATTTGGAATATTTTGTGTTATTATTTAGGGAAAGTATTTAACTTAAAACAAATAAAATGCCACCATTTGGAAACTTTACAACTAAAGCAAAAGAGGCAATTCGAAAAGCTCACGAACTTGCTATTGAAAGGGGTCAAAACCACGTAAACCCTCTCCACCTTTTGGCGTCTATTCTTCTTCAAGAAGAAAGTATTGTTATTTCTATTTTAGAGCGCTTAGAGATCGACTCTATCTTACTTACTGATTCTCTTTTAGATTCAATTGAATCTGCTGAAGGTTCACAAGTTTTGTCGACTTCTTACCAAATTTACCTTACTCCAGAACTCGCACAAATAATTGAGGTTTCTTCGAAGGTTGCGGCGACACTAAAAGATGAATTTATTTCTACAGAACATCTTTTTGTTGCGATGCTTGAAATTCCAAGTTCTGCTCGTGAAATGCTTCTTCGATTTAAAGTTTCAAAAGAATCAGTGCTCAGAGTGATTAGTGAGCTCAAAGAAGGAACAATGACTGATGTGACAAGTCCTAAGAAATTCAAAGCACTTGGAAAATTTACACGAAATCTTACAAAGCTCGCGAAAGAAAACAAGCTAGATCCAGTAATTGGTCGCGACAATGAAATTGCACGTGTTGTGCAAATTCTTTCTCGTCGTACTAAAAACAATCCAATTTTGATTGGAGAAGCAGGTGTTGGAAAAACTGCAATCGTTGAAGGTCTAGCAGGGCGAATTGCTTTAGGGGATGTACCAGAAAGTCTCAAGGACAAAGAACTTGTGTCTTTGGACATGGGGCTTTTAGTTGCGGGAACAAAATATAGAGGAGAATTTGAAGAGCGTTTAAAAAACATCATCAAAGATATTGAACGCAGTGAAGGAAAGATAATTCTATTTATCGATGAGATTCACACTATTGTAGGTGCAGGAGCAGCAGAAGGCTCTTTAGATGCTTCAAACATGCTTAAACCCGCTTTGGCGCGTGGAGAACTTCGAGCTATCGGAGCTACAACTCTTCGGGAGTATCAAAAACACATCGAAAAAGATCCGGCTTTGACTCGGCGTTTTCAACCTGTACAAGTTTCAGAACCTTCGATAGAAGATGCTATTGCAATTCTTCGTGGTCTTAAAGAAAAATATGAACTTTATCATGGTGTGCATATTACAGACGACTCTATCGTTTCTGCTGTTGAGCTTTCAAGCCGATACATTACCGACAGATTTTTACCAGATAAAGCGGTGGATCTTATTGACGAAGCCGCATCACATCTAAAAATTTCACTTGAAAACAAACCACCGGCTTTGGAAGTTGCCCACAGAAAAATCATGCGTCTTGAAATTGAAAAAGAAGCTCTTCGAAAAGATGCTGAAACTGGAAAAGTAGAAAAAGCTCGATTCAAAGATATCGAAAAAGAAATTGCAGACCTTCGTGAGGGTACAGAAGAGCTCGAACTAAAGTGGAAAAATGAAAAAGAGACAGTTACTGATATTAAGAAAATCAAAAAAGAGCTAGAGT
>CAZIMQ010000023.1:0-9191 GCA_964540495.1 uncultured Candidatus Saccharibacteria bacterium
CACTGAGAACCATTTTTAGATTTTTGTATGCAACAAACCTACCAGCAAAAAGAATCGTTGGGTTTGAGGAAAGTAGACTTGTCACTTTTTCTCTTACAAAAACAGGATTTTTTACTATCAAAATTTTTTCAGAATTTATATCGAAATTTTTAGTATAAAAATCTTTAAAAAACTGATTGTACACCACGACAAATTTTGCTCGGCCCAATACCCACTTTATGATTTTAAAAAGTTTTGGATTATCTTTTAAATATAAAAAGTCTTTATAATATTCCTCTATCGTCAAAAATCTCTTCCCCGTTTCCACTACCCTTTCCCAAATTGGATCCCCTCCAATCCGAATTATAAAAGGTTTACGTAAAATCAAAGAGACAACCGATGCTGGAAGCCCAGCCGCCGTTGGGTCAAAAGCGTAAACAAGTGAAGAACCTAAAGAAACACGGAAGGTTTTTAAAAAATAAGAAGCCCACTGAATATTTTTTGGACTATTTCTTCCAATTCTCACAACCTTAAAAGCAAAGTCTTCTACCCCACTACTTTCACCGTAAGCAACAACAACAACTTCAAAACCTTCCGATTGAAGTTTTTCTGCGATCTTTCTTACATGAATAGCCGGTCCCCCAACATCAGGGTAAAAGATACCAGTCGCTAGAATTATTTTCCTTTTTTTCATAATCGAGTAATATCGTATATGTTACAATATAAGCCTAAATTATGGAAAAACCTAAGGTAGCCTTAATCGGAGTCGGAAAATGGGGTAAAAAATTAGCCAAAGAGTTAGCAAAAGAAGCTGATCTAACTTACCTCGTACATGGAGATTCTGAAGATACAAAAATCTGGATAGAAGAAAATTTTCCAAACACAAAATCTTCAAAAGATTTAAACGAGGTTTTAGATGACAAAACAATTAACGCTATAGCTATTGCTACCCCAATAAAAACTCATTTTAAAATCGCACTCCAAGCTTTGAGAGCTGGGAAAAATGTTTTACTTGAAAAACCAGGAGGTGAAGATGTGAGCGAATTAGACATTTTAATTCAAGAAGCAAAAAAAAGAAATCTTGTACTTCAAATAGGATATGAGTTTACTTTTTCAGAAAATTTAAAAGAAATACAGAAAGAACTTAAGGGTCATAAAATAAAAAAGATTTCTTTCCTGTGGAAAAAATGGGGCAGCTTTGAAACACACCCCGCAATCAATCTTTTAGTTCACGAAATTTCAATTGCTAAAGTCCTAGGACTAAACGACATTGAAATAACAAATTACGTTGAGACCAAAGGAGAGCACAACCCTGACAAAGTACTAATTGAAGCAAAGTCAGGAGAAACAGAAATAAGTTTTTATATAGACAGAACATCAAAAGATCCAAAAAAACTTGTAACAATTGAAGCAGGTGAAAAAAAATACGAGTGGTTAAATGAAGGAGAAGACTTACTTAATCTTGAAATTAAAAGTTTTTTAAACTCAATTACACAAAACACAGAACCTCTAGTTACTGGAAAATTCGCAAAAGAAGTTTTAGAAATAGTTTTAAAAATCCCCTACTCTAAAGATTAGTTTCAATTTTTTTTACAATCTCTACTGTGTCGAGTGCTGCCTGTACACTGTTTCCAATTTTCCCTGAAAAGATATTTATAAGTTTGTTATCTACTTTATAAACAAGCGTTGGTCTTTCATCTGTTTTCTCCACGCGAGGAAGCACGGTACGCACTGTATACATTGATCCCACGTGCTCTGCGTCTTTTATCTCTGGCATAAAAAAAGTAGCGCTTTCTATAAACTTTTCAAAATTTGTAATTGGTGGATTTTTAATAATCCCACGATTTAATAATCCTTTAAATTCCTCTGGGATCTCTGGGAACAAGCCGTTGTTTGTTTTGTGTATTGCGTGCACCACATTACCCATTACGTGAAATCCTGTTCCGGCATAAGGATCAATACAAAAAAATGGACCGTCTACCACAACAACACTGAGACCTTTGAATTGCTCCGGGAGTTTTAACACAAGCTTCTCACATATTTCAAACTGATACTCTTTCTGTGATTCTTTTTTATTTTCAAATAAAAAATTTAAATTTGCATAAGTCGCGTTTACAACTAAATCGTACCCAGAAGACAGAGATTCATTAAATTCTGTATTTAAAAAAAGTTTTACACCAATACTTTCTAGTCTTTCTTTTAGAATTGTTTTTAGTTTAATAGGATCAATTATAAACTCTTTCACTTTTACGATAGCTTCCACTGATTCAGGATTCACCACCGAGAGATTAGAGATTTCATATTCTAAACCACAGACAGCACAGAAATCAGAAAATTCTTTTAAATTTACTTTACTTCCCTCTTTTGCAAGAGCGTAATAATTTCCAGAAGTTTCTACCACCGCATCTCCATATTCTTTTCGGAAAATAGGTTCTGCTAACTTTGCTGAAATAGCTGTCTTTTGACTACGTGGATAATGATACCCTCTGTGAAGTCGATATTGATTGATTCCTGAAGCTGACATCAAGACGTCAGAGTTTTTTTCATACAGATCAACATCAAAACCTGCTTCTGCTAATTTTACAGCTGTAGTTCCTCCAAAAATTCCTCCTCCAATAACTGCAATTTTCACTGTATTAAAAAAATATTATAAAACCAACATACAAGACAATTTAGTGACGTCCCCCGCTCCCATTGTAACAATCACATCTTTTTCTGAGGCATCTTTTTTCAGAGCTTCTACTATTTTTTCATAAGAGGCTTCCACAACTACATTTGGATTTTTTTCTTTTATTTTCTCTGCGAGCATTGCACTTGTAATTGTTGAATCAAAAGTTTCTCGTGCGGGATATATTTCTGTAAGATACACAAAATCAAAATTTGAAAGCACGTCTACAAAATCATCGAAATGTTCTTTCGTACGTGAGTACAAATGTGGTTCAAAAACTATAGTCAATTTTTTATCAGGATATGCTTCTCTTGCACCTTTAAGTGTTGCGAGAATTTCATGCGGATGATGTCCGTAATCATCGTGAACTATCGCCCCATTTTCTGTCTTTCCTTTATATTCAAACCTCCTCCATGTACCAGGAAAACCCTCTAAAGCTTTTAAAGCGATGTCTTTACTTATGCCAAAGTGATCTGCTAAAGCTAAACCGATTGAAGCATTTTTTCTGTTGTGATCTCCAAAAACAGAGAGTTTCATTTGTGGATCATAAAATTCTCCATAATCTATAATTTTTACTTTCGCACCTTCTAGAGCTTTCTTAGAATTTTCATCAGACAAATCCGCAATCACTACCCCATCAACTGGAAGCTTTGCTATAAATTCTTTAAAAGCCAAAATTACATTTTCTAAGGAGCCATAAAAATCTAAATGATCAGCGTCGATGTTTGTGATGCAAATAATTTTAGGCCACAAATTTAAAAAAGATTTTTTATATTCACAAGCTTCAACCACAAACAAATCACTTACCCCTGCAATATAATTAGTTTTTTCATTTGGATTTTTTGGATCAGTCATAAGAGAACCCACAACGACACTTGGCATTTGATTAGCATCAATTAACATTTTTGCAATCATCGCAGTTGTAGTGGTCTTGCCGTGCGTACCACAAACAGCAATTGTATTTTTTTCTTTTGAAACAAGCCCGAGCATTTCTCCGTATGTAAAAATCGGTATGTTTAGACTGCGAGCTTTTAAAAGCTCTGGGTTGTCTTCTGTGGTCGCCAGAGTGTACACAACCGCTTCATAAGAGCTATCTATATGCTCTGCGTCGTAACCCTCAAAAACCACGATCCCCGCCTTCCTAAGGCCATTTAAATCGGCAAAGCCTGTATCTGCTCCAACCACAGCCTTTCTTTCATGAGCAAAAAGCTTAGCAAGTGCAGACATGCCAATTCCTCCGATTCCTAGGAAATACACTTTTTTTAGAGTTCTTATATCCATCATCTTATATATACTTTTCAATAAATTTATAGCATAAATATACCCTGTTTCCTATTATTTAATATATAATTTAGCTTATGAAAAAAAGAGTATTTTTATTGTGTGTATTAATTTTTCTATCTTTAAACATAACTACCGTGCTTTTAGCCATGATAATTTTGGTACCAGAAAAATATACCGAAGATTCTGCCAAGACAATAGCTTTTTTAATTACTATTCCATTTTCTTTAGCTTTAACGATTCTTGCAAACAAATATTCATCTGAACACAAAAAAGCTCAAAAAATAATGTATACACCCAAAATAAAATATGGGTGGTATGCATTAATAATTGGATTAACAATAATTGCAATTATGTATCTTTTGGCTTTTTTAACTAAAGCTTAAAGTGTAGAAACAATTTCCAAAAACTGATCGTTTCTATCATACTCATTTTTAAATAATCCAAACGATGCAAAAGCAGGGCTAAAGAGAAAATTATCGCCACTCTCCGCACTCTTTAGAGCTTCAGCTACACCCTCTTTCAAACTTTGAACTTCAACAAAATCACGAATCAAAAGTTTTAATTTTTCAGTTCCTGAGCCTTTTAGTAGAATTATTTTTTTACACTTTTCTGTAATTTTTTTTGCAAACTCTTCAATTGGAATATTTTTATCTGCTCCTCCGCAAAACAAAACTATATTTTCTTTTAGTGCTTCAAGAGCAACAATCGTCGCTTCGGGCGTTGTGGCATTATTGTCGTTCCAAATTTTTACTCCACCGACTTCTTTTATAAATTGTAGTCGCCCCTCTACCCCATTGAAACTCTCTACACCTTCTTTTATTTTTTCCTCATCGAGTCCTAAAGCTCTGCACGCTTCTATCGCATCAGAAATATTTGCAACATTGTGTTCGCCAATTATTTTTAATTTCCAATCTTTTGGAACTGTATTGTTTTTAGCAATTTGAACTTTTGAATTTAAATTTTGATTTTTAAAATATGAACTTTGACTTAAAGTTTCTCCCACAACCAAAAAGTCTTCACTTCTTTGATAGAGGAAGATATTTGCCTTGTCTGCAAAATATTTATCCATATCACCATTGTAATAATTTAAATGGTCTTCCATAAAATTTGTAAACACTGCCACGTGTGGAGAGATTTTACTTTCACCAAACCCTTGTAGTTGCCAACTATCAAGTTCAAGCACCACAAAATCTCCACTTTTAACTTCTTTAATTAAAGGCAGGGTCGCCATGTCTCGCACATTACCACCAAGTAAAGTATTTTTTCCCGCTGTTTTTAAAACATGATGAATCAGGTGTGTGGTTGTAGATTTTCCCCTTGTTCCCGTGACCCCAATTGTTGTTACACCAACAGGTAAAAGTTTTACAAAAAGAGAGGTGTCCATTTCAATCGGTATACCCTTTTCTTTTGCATGAAGTATGAAAGGTGAATCAAGAGGAACCCCTGCACCTTTTAAAATAAAATCTCTTCCCTCAAAATCTTTTATGTCGTGATCTCCTAATTTAAAAATTACATTTTTAAATCCTTTTAGCTTTTGTACAGATTCTTGTAGTTCCGCTTCTGTTTTCAAATCAGTGACGATCAACTCACTAACCTCATTTTCAAGTAAAAAAAGTGCATCATTTACACCTCGCCCTAAAAGTCCAAGGCCGAGCTGTGTTACTTTTTTATCTTTAAAAAATTCTTTGTAATCTTTCATTTTAAATTATCTTATTGATCATTGGTTACTTTTTCAAATATCCCACCCATTTGTCTTGCGATAATATCCCAATCATATTTTTCTGTGACCATTTTAAAAGCGTTAATTTTGATCTTCTTAACTAGAGCTCCTCCCTTCATTAGTTTATTGACTGCGTCTGCAATACTCTTTGGATCACGCACTTCAACAAAAAGTCCTGTTTCTTCATCTTTTATGAAATCTACAATACCACCCACAGGAGTTGCGATACAAGGAAGACCTGAAGCCATGGCCTCAACATATGAGTTTCCAAAACCTTCAGAAATTGGTGTGCGGATAAAAATATCAGAAACTTGTAAATACTTTGGCATATCAGCGTGCGAAACCCAACCTAAAAATTTTATCCTATCATCTAAACCAAGGTTTTTAGTCTGCGCACGAAGTTCCCCATCTAAAGGTCCGATTCCAGCTACAAGTAGTTTTATTTTAGGAGGTAAATAAAGCATTGCTGACACAAGACTAGAAACATCATTTTTAGAAACGAGGCGTGAAGTGGTAATCATAAAAATATCTTTCTCTTTTTTCTGAAGACGCTTCTCAAGATCCAAGAGTTCTTTCTCAGGAAATTCTCTTGTAAAATTTTCTATATCTACCCCATTTGGCACTATAAAAATCGGAGACTTTGAACCCATCTCTCGAGCAAAACCTGCTAAGTATTTTGAGATTGTCTGAATATAATCAGCCTTTCTAAAAACAGAAACAAACAAAGGCCAAACAACACGCGCTTTCTTTTTTATATAAGGAATCGGATCTCCTTCTTGAAGAGTTAAAAGAAAAGGAACTTTTTTAAAACACAACTTCATAAACAAAGCCCCAAAAGAATTATAAGTTGCCATCATGCTCCAAAAACAATCGTAGCTATTTTTTTTATGGAGAATAAAAGCTTTTACAAATCCAGTAATTGGTAAAATAAATTTATTTAAATTTAAATAAAAAGGAAGATTTTCAGGAGTGATTTTTTTGTTGCCAAAACCAGTAAAGCCTACTCGGTAGACTGTAACATTACCGATTTTCTCTACTTTCGGTAAAGCTCTATCAAACCGTAAAGTCACCATGTCAAAATCTGCACCCCCAAGCCTGCCGGTAATTTCTTTTATCGCCACCTCTGCTCCTCCAATAAAATTTGGGTAGTAAACGAGAGAAAAAATTAAAATTCTTTTTTTAGTATTTTTTTCTGTACCTGATTCGTGATTCATAATCTCAAATTCTATTTTATTTCGATAATCTGAAAATCATCGGCTGAAAGTCCATTTTCCTCTGTATCAGACAAAGATATAAGGCATACAATACCTGTCAAAACGATTAAAAGCAAAGCCAAAATAAAAATCATTCTAGGTTCAATATTTTTTTCAAAACTTCTTCTGGAACTTCAGAAACCTTCTCTTCTGGAGCCACCCTTTTTACTTCTTCGTGTCTTTTTTCTTCCTTTGGGAGCTCTTTTTTTTCTTCACTTTGCCCACCGTGATGCTCTTCATTTTTTTGCGGATCAGAAAAATTTTCGCCTGTAAGTGAAGCTAAAGCTTTTCGTAGTTCTGAAAGATGTTCTTCAGTCGGAGCTTTTTTTTCTTTAGTAGATTCAATCTTACCAGTTTGACGAAGGTAGCTAAGGGATACAGCTTTTCGTAAAGCATTTTCCCTTTCGTTCGCAGCCTCTCTTTTTGATTTATCGAAGTGAACTTTTGGAGCAGAGTCTCGTGGCCGACTATCTGACCTATGATCCCCTCTTCCTTCTTCCCTGTGATGAGAAGACTGCGGTCTAGAATCTCCGTTTGTTGTACGAGGTCTAAAATCTTCTTTCTTTCCTCCACCGTGTTGAAGCACAGCTTCTAAGGCAGATTCAATTGGACTCATTTTTTTAGCACCAAAACTTTTTTTACTATTTTCACCCTCGTGACTTTCTTCGTGCCATTTTCTAATCTCTTCTTCAATCTGCGCACGCGGTCGAGCAAAAACTCTTCGGGATTCATTTAAAATAATTTCCCTGAAAGATTCTTTTGGTGCTGGAATTGGAGGGAGCGTGGTTGCAGAAAAAGGTCTCGAAGACACACCGTCGATCATGAGTTTGAGATAAATCTGAGCAAAGCCAAGACTCACTAAATCTTCAGTTGTAAAATACGGAGCGTATTCTTTTTCCAAAACTTCAGCATCGTATGCTCCCACACGAAAAGTAATCATAGTCCCAACGTTTCCAAAAATCGCAGCTCGCACTTCTTCAGTCATTTGCTCAATGTACTGGTGCGCTACAATTAGGTTTAATCTATATTTTCGAGCTTCCGACAAAATGTCGGCAAAACTTTCGTTTGCAAAGTTTTGAAACTCGTCCACAAAAAGATAAAAGTTTGGCAACTTGTTTAACTCAGATTCACGCAAATCCGCACGACTCATCGCAGCAAGATAAATTTTTGTGATAAGCATACCACCCAGAAGGTTTGCATTGGCCTCCCCTACTCGCCCTTTTGAAAGGTTTATTATAATTATTTTTCTGTCGTCCATCATCTTTCGAATATCAAAAGTAGACTTTGGCTGACCAATGATATTTCTAATCAAAGGGTTTGAAATAAATTGTCCGATTTTATTTTGAATCGCAGCTCCTGCTTCCTGCATGTACTTTGGACCGTACTTTGCAAACTCGTCTACCCAAAAACTTTTTACCGATGGATCAGTAATATGTCCTATCACTTTATTTCTATAACCCTCATCCGCAAGCATACGGTTTACACCGATAATTGTAGAATCTGGATATTCTAAAAGTGCCAAAAGAATATTGTTCAAAATATATTCCATTCGAGCACTCCATGCGTCTACCCAAATCTTTTTGAAAGCAGACATGAGTCCGTTTGCAACCAAGTGTCTTTTGTCAGGACCTACATCTTCTAACACATTAAAAGACACAGGGTAATCAAGATCGAACGGTGCAAAATAAAGCACATCGTTGATGCGTTCTTTTGGAACATAGTCCAAAAGCAAATCTGCAGTTTTTCCGTGAGGATCGATGAAAGCTAAAGAATGTCCGTCTTGAATATCTTGGATTGCAAGATTTTCAAGAAGAGTAGATTTTCCCATACCTGTTTTTCCGATGATGTAAGTGTGCCGAGAACGGTCTTTTATTTTTATACCAAAACGAATGCATTTGTTTCTCGCATCTGTTTCGGCAAAATATATTACTTTATTAGGATCTTCCATGAGTATAAGTATAAAGTATTTAGTATTTAGTATCTAGTATGAAAATGAAAGAAGTATTAAAGTATTACGTATTAAGTGGAAAAAACAAACATAAAAAATAGCGAGAAAAAATTCTCGCTTACTATTGCAAGACTAATCGATAGTCGACATAGTCTCGCTCCTTAAAACCAGCTTCAGTGAACACCTCCCGAATGATCGGAGCGTCGTCGCGCTTCGTGTTCAAATGCAGAACCAAGAACTGAAAATTGGTTTGTTTGACGTGCGCTGTCGCGACATCCACAAGCCCACGATACACCGCTTTCGCCTCTGCGTCATCGGTAATCATATTGTGAATGACAC
>CAZIMQ010000024.1:0-9162 GCA_964540495.1 uncultured Candidatus Saccharibacteria bacterium
TTAAATTTTCTGCAATTTCTCTAGGTGTTACTCCCGCACTCTTGGAAAGCACTAAAGCTATGTTTGTTGAATAGTCTCCGTGGGCCATGTCTGTAGGATGTTCGAGATGGATATTCACACTTGAGCTTCCAATTTTCTCAAGAGAAACACTGATGCTTTTTTTTAGAGTCTGGACAATCATTTATTTTATTATTTTTTCTCTTCTTGAATTACCACCAAAAAAACTTCTTCATTAAAGTTAAAAGTACCCACAACAGTCTGATTTTCTTCTCTCTCTTTTGTTAGAAAAAAATCTGTATCTTCAATTGGCTCATTTTTATTACCTGAAGCCACCAGACGCTCTGCAGTCTCCTGAAGAGGCGTGGTAAAGCTCTCAGCTATTTGTAAAAAAGGATTTTCCATAAATTATATTTATCTATATCATTATTTTGTCTGTTTCGCTATAGACACTAACTGCTTCCTAATTTCGCGAATTCCTTGATCATCCGTAATCCCTATTCTAAAACCTCCATCTTCAAGTGGATCTTCGTCAGAAAATACAGTTTCTTTTGCCATACCAAAATCTATAATAGCTGGTTTCAAAAACATAGGATTATTTTCATTCAGCTTCTGGACAGCGCTTTGATGATCCCTAACAAATCCCATGATTCCAACATTTTGTGGTCTCAGATCTCTGTGATAAATTTTATTCTCATTTAAAACCTCTGTTGCTTTTCTCAAATCAGAAATATATCTTTCGATGTCAAAATCTTTAGGTAATCCTATTCCGTTGACCTGCATCATGTGTAAATCAATAATAGGCAGTCTCTCCATTAAAATAGCTTCATAACCATCATAGCTCCCGTAACCAGACTTAACTTCGTAAGAAAAAAATTGTCTTGGTATCGCAACATTTATACCTTTTTGTTGTACTAATTTTCGTGCAACATCGGTGACTCTGGATTCTTCAAAACCACTTCGACACCAAGAAACCTCCCTGTCCAAAGTTGGCTTAAACACCTTTACGCAAAGTCTTTCTGGCCAATGTTTAGGAGAATACACTTCAGCTGAATTTCCTGTACCAATCAACACACTAGGAGTTTTTTGGCACTCTCTAACAGTTCTCAACATATCAGCTTCTGCTATCCTGTGTCTTTCTAAAACATCAGCTTCCGGACTTATTGTATATTCACTTATTTCAAATTTTGCCATAAATTTATATTATCTTAAACTCCCCCAAATCTTCTCATGAATTGCCTCTGGAGACAAAAGTTGACCCCCTTCCATGCAATCAACTGTTTTCCAGAAAGACTCTGTTTTTACCATATAGAGCCCTGCTTCTTTTGAATTTTTCAAATACTCAAAATCAGAATCAGCGCTGTCTTTCACCCCTTCCCTTTTTGAAATCAAATCTACAGAAATTTCCATAGGAACATTTAAATAAAAAACCGTGTCTGGTTTTTTAATTTTTAAAATATCGTATTCCATTTTTGAAAGCCAAGAAAGAAACTCGGCTCTTTTGTTTTCATCTTTTATTTTCCCACCTTGATGAATTTGGTTTGAAGTGATGTAACGGTCGAGCACAATTACTTTCCCTTCTTTTTGCCAATCTTCGATTTTTTTCATCGTCTCAAATCTATCACAAGCGTAAAGTACAGAAGCGATTTTTGGATCCATGTTTATAAAATCTCCATGCTTGCCGTCTAGACATTCACGGATCAGTGCTCCAAAAAGATTTTCAGTGTATTGAGGAAACCGAAGGGTTTCTACGGGAACCCCCTCTTTTTTAAACCGTTCGATAAGTAAATTTGTCTGGGTAGTTTTTCCAGAACCGTCACTTCCTTCTATTACGATAATGCGCCCATAATTATTCATGAGCAAATATTAACACAAAACTTTCTTTACTCACCCTATGAATTTTCAAGAATTTAAAAACTCAATTGGAAAGGGCTTCGATATTTGCATATCGAAGCCCTTTGGTAACCATTTAATCCCTCACGGGACAAAGAACATTTTCTTATTTTCTAAGGCTGAGAAATTTACCTCCCCTATTTAAAAAGCATAGGTGCTTTAATAACTAACTTTCTCAGACTCGAGCCCGGGAAGAAAGCTCATCGAGAGCTTCCCAAGCTGAGTGTGTTTCCATCGGCGTGCTTGGGTCGCTCTTGGAGAAAATCAATACCCGATTTTTCCCCGCATCATTCGGATTGCGGTCAGAGATGTGGGCAATCAGTTTGCCCGCCTCCTCGTCATCAATACCGAGCATGTAACGTGCCTCTTTCGCCCACTTATAGGCAGGGTACGGTACCTCTTTACCTTTCGGCAAGAGAGTGCTTTCAACAACCACGGCGTAGTTGAGATCCGCCCTAAATCCTCCGAAAGCACAGAGGCCTCCGAGAAGACCTCCTTCCTTTCCATCCCATTCTCCAGTGACCGACAGACGAACCCCGGTAGGACTCGGCTGACAACCCCCAAAAACAGAGGCGACGGCGCAAGCTTGAGCGCTTTCATCAGCGCCATAGTTTCGGACATATCCCACAATGCCTTCGAATGTTCCACTTGGAATGTCGAGGACGAACCTATCGCCAATCTTCCACTCAGGAAGACAGAAAGATGTGTCACTGCCACCGTGGTTGATCCCATCGGGACCAGTCAGGTAACTGCAACACATATGATCGGTTTCGATTTCGGTGCCGAATTCTGGAAGACCAATTGTCAACGTAACGTTTTTAACTTTCATGGAGTAATTGTGGTTTTTCTGAATTTTGAAGATTGCCTTTCGGCGACCGTCTATCTCCAACACAAGAAGAGTGTCAAAGTTCGGTTTTTTTAGCATAAAATTACACTCAAAAAACCGAACTCTGTACTCAGATTTCCATGAATTATTCTACCTATAATTATAGCATATTTAGCCAAAAAGTCAAGGTAAATATCCCCCTCTTTTTACCCCCTTTTTCTCAAAACTTTATTGATTTTTTCAGCTATCAATTCAAAACCTTTTTCTTTATTTCCCCTTGTAGTTTCTGCAGGGGTTCCAAGTCGGATTCCTGAGGGATCAAAAGGGCTACGAGACTCATTTGGAATAGTATTTTTGTTACAAATTATTCCGTGTTTTTCGAGAAGTACTTCTGCTTCTTTTCCAGGTAGCCCCGCACCATCCATCCAAGTGTCTACCAACACAAGATGTGAATCAGTACCTCCTGAAATCACTCTCCAACCGAGCTTCGAAAGTGTGTCAGCTAAAACATTTGCATTTTTTACAACCTGTTTTGCGTAATTTTTAAATTCTTTTGAATCCGCTTCTTTTAGAGCAACCGCAATCCCGGCAATCTGACTCATGTGAGGACCCCCTTGAAGCCCTGGAAAAACCGCTTTGTCGATTTTTTTATTTAACTCTCTTTTGTCTGTACGAGAAAAGATCATTGCTCCACGAGGCCCACGAAGAGTCTTGTGTGTAGTTGTAGTTACAATGTCTGCGAAGTCAAAAGGTGTCGGGTAAGCCTCTCCTGCTACAAGCCCTGCTAGGTGAGACATATCTACCATCATGAGGGCTCCGCAATCATCTGCAATACTTCGAACTTCCCTAAAATTCACAATCCGTGGGTACGCAGTAAACCCAACCACAATCAAATCTGGTTTTTCACGCATTGCATCTTCTCGCATTTTTTTGTAATCAATAAGTTCTGTCTTTGGATCTAAAATGATCGGTACTTGTTCCCAAAATTTTCCAGTGATTGAAACTTTGTGTCCATGAGTGAGGTGCCCACCAGAAACCAGTGGCAATCCCATGATTTTTCCCTTTGGAGGCACAAGTGCAAAATACACAGCCAGGTTTGCAGGACTTCCTGAAAGAGGTTGTACATTTACCGCCCAATCGTCTTTTGGAAGTTTGAAAAGTTTTATAGCCCGCTCTTGGCAAAGAATTTCTAAAGCATCGGTGTTTTCCTGCCCACCATAGTAGCGAGCATGTGGGTAACCTTCTGCGTACTTATTGTCGAAAATCGAACCCAGAGCTTTCAAAACGTCTTTAGACACGTAGTTTTCAGAAGGAATGAGGTTAATTACCTTTTTTTGTCTTTTTTCTTCTTTTTTTATGAGGTCAAAAATTTTTTTATCCATGGTAAAAATGAGTTAAATTCGGCTATTAAGGATTTGGGCAGTTTATATCATTTTATTTAAACAAGATTTCACTTTTTTCTAGCAAGTAAACATTTTTTATACCGGCTTGTATCATTTTATCCCAGCAAGGCTTACAACACCACCAGTGCCCCCAAAGATAGAGATCTGCCCCTACCACAGCTTCTTTGCCATGTTTTAAAGTTGCCATTTTGACAGCATTGGCCTCAGCGTGCCTGTCGTTTGTAACACAACCAGGACAAAGCCAATATTTTTCTCCGCTTTTTATTTTTAGAAACTTTCTGATACAAAACCCTTCCCCATGTTTTTTTAAAAAATACTTATTTTTAAAAACAGATTGATTGGCACCAAAGCCTAAAATCTCTTTATTTTTTACAATCACCGCTCCTGTCGGATGATATTGATCAGTACTATTTTCGAGAGAAAATTTCTTAGCTTCCTTTATGAAAGGATTATCTTCAGAAACTAGATGTATTGACCGACCCTCAGGCATGTAGGGATATAAAATTTTTGTTGAATCAGATTCCATAGAGCATATAATACAGGGATGACTAAGTTTGACCAAACCTACATAGAAATCCTGAAAAGGATCATGAAAGAAGGAATTGAAGAAACCTCCACTCTTCAAAAAGTAAAAACCCGGTCTCTTCCCGGAATACACTTTTCTCACGACATAGAAAAAGACGGCTTCCCTATTTTGACACTACGAAAAATTCCAATCAAACTTTTTATCGCTGAACAAATATGGTTTATTTCTAGCGCAAGAAAACCAGACGACTTTCTAAGAGATTACACAAAAATCTGGGATGCTTTTACAAATCCAAACGACGTCGTGACAGTCGCCTACGGCTATCGTTGGAGAAAACATTTTGGTAGAGATCAAATAAGAAAATTAGTTGAGTTACTGCAAAAAGAACCCTTAAGCCGACACGGTGTCGTCGTAGCTTGGGATCCAAAATCGGACGGGCTTTCTTTAATTAAAAAAGCTAACGTCCCTTGTCCATTTTCTTTTGTAGTAAACATAATCGGTGGAAGATTAAACCTCCACAACATAGTTAGATCAAATGACATGTATCTTGGTGCCCCAACCGACATTGCTGGATTTGCCCTTCTCCAGTGCATCCTCGCTCAAAAACTAAAAGTGAAGGTGGGTATATACAGTCATTCCATTTCCAATGCACACGTGTATGAAAACCAATATGATGCTGTAAAAGAATTAATATCAAGAAAAAATAATCATAAAAATATCAAACTTACACTTCCAAAAAATTTCTTTGACAGAGCAGAAAAAAAAGATAAAAAACTAGTGGAAGAACTAGGTGCCGACATCGAGAAACAATACAAACCGCTTGAAAGTATAAAAGGTGTAAAAATTGTTACCTGGAATGATCAAGTAAAAAAACAAAAAAGAAAGTAGTATAATTTAATTATGGCAATCCTCACAAAAAACCAAATATTGGAAAGAGTTTCTAAAGGCGAGATTGTCTTCAAACCAGAACTAGACCAGTTTCAAGTTCAAGCTCATGCGATAGACATGCGTCTTGGGTATACCTTTTTACTTCCCAAAGCTTGGCACCTAACCGACAAAGGAAGAGAGGCTCTTAGAATAGACCATTTCGATAAAAACAAAAAAGACTACTTTGACATAATCGAACTTGAAGAAGCTCAATTCTTTGAACTTCTTCCTGGGGAATACGTGCTTGCCTCTACACTTGAGTCTGTAAAAATTCCAAACGATCTGATGGCAATCCTCTACCCTAGAAGCTCAACAAACAGAAAAGGACTTTCTGTAGATCTAACGGGGATCGTAGACTCAGGTTACGAAGGCCAGCTTGTAATACCTATTCGAAACAACACTTCCTCTCAGGTAGTAAAACTTTACCCTGGAGAGCGTTTTTGCCAAATAGTTTTTGAGCGACTAGATCAAGCAATAGATGCCGAAAAAAGTAGGTACCACATGAAAGATATTGTCGAGGGATTTATAATGACAAAAGAAGAGAAGAAAAAAAGAGACAGTGACGAGATCGATTACATCTCAAGTGGAAAAATTAGAGAGTTAAAAAAAGAGAAGAAAATAAAAAAATCCGATGACCTTTGATGAATACCAAAAACAAGCACTCTTTACTGATGGAACAGTAGGAAGCTCACCTGTCTCAACAAAATTTGTTTCAATTGTTCTTGGTCTTTCTGGAGAAGCTGGAGAAATTACAGAAAAATTTAAAAAAATATACCGAGAGAAAGACGGAAATTGGGACGATGATGATAAAAAAAATATAGCAAGAGAACTTGGGGACTTGCTGTGGTACATCTCGTCTATTTCAAATCACACAGGAATTTCACTTGAAGAAATTGCGAAAATTAATTTAGAAAAATTAAAAAGCCGATCAGAAAGAGGGGTAATTTTTGGTAGCGGAGACAATAGATAAAAAATTTTAATTAAAAATTACGAATTCAATGATTTAAGTAACTCAAAAATTGACCGATATTTAAAAAGTAATTTATAATTCTTAATTAAAAACCATGAAAATATTTATAATCGCAGCACAAACAGCAGATGGATTTATTGCCAAAGACGAACACCACGGTGCTTTTTGGACAAGCAAAGAAGATAAAAAAAGATTTGTAGAACTCACAAAAAAAGCAGGTGTTGTAGTAATGGGAAGCACAACTTTCAAGACTCTGCCTCGACCACTCCAAGAAAGAATAAACATCGTTTACACAAAAAGCACAGAAGAAATTCCTGGAGCGATCACCACCTCTCTTCCTCCACTTGAACTTATTGCACAACTCGAATCAGAAGGACACAAGGAAGTAGCAATTTGCGGAGGTGCATCGATTTATGATTTGTTCATGCACTCAGGAGCTGTAACTCACTTATATCTCACAATTGAGCCTTTGCTTTTCGGCCAAGGAGTTACTCTTTTTAAGGGAGGTCTCAACACTCCTCTAGAACTTGTGTCAGAAGAAAAGACTGAACACGGAACTCTTCTTTTGGAATACAAAGTTGTAAATAAATTAGTATAAAAAATACCCCTCACTTTTGGGGCGTAATAAAAAGATCTTCACAGTTAATTCCGACACTTCGCGCGACACAGACCGCGTGTTCGAAAAGATCACAAGTTTCTTCAATAACTTTTTCCTTGTTAAAAACAGGGAGAAGAAAGACCTCGATCAACTCCAAACACTCTTCTGCAAAATGAAGCACATCCTCCAGATTGCCCGCAGGCTTCGGGTACACTTCTCCTTGGTCTTGTTGGAAACCAGACAAAGTAAGCGTGGGCCACCAGTGTGGAGGAATCTCAAGAAGACGAAGTCTTGGTTTTTGCGTTAGAGTATGGCAAAAGCAAGGTCTACCAACGCAATACGAACAGTGTCCAGGAAACCTGCGAGCGAGCTCATAGTTGAGCTTGAAATCATAAGTCTGTGCAATTCTAAAGCAAAGCACAAGTGCCTCTTTCACAGCCCGCTTCGAATCTTTCTTTTTTCTAACCCCCTTGATCAAGTCCCTCATGTTACAGAGTTTCAAAAGAACACTGTTTTTATCTTTGAATCGATGGCTACCGAGCCTTCCTTGAAGATAAGAAATTTTCATTGGTAATGTGCAGTTTTTCTTTACACTACCCTTTTGAATAAAAATGTCAAAAAAATACCACTTTTCAAAAGTGGTTAGGTTATGTCGCCAAAAAATTTGTCTACCCACCCAATTGGTATATCCGCCAATAAGAAAAGTATCCAAACCAAAAAGAAAATAAAAAGAAGTGCTATTGCACCAAAAAGAGGAGCAACCACGAACCACTCCTTCCTCCAATCTTCTGGCGTGTTTGCATAGCAAAATGCCACAGCGAAAATAAACAGACTGCTCGATAGGAAAATCTTTTCAGCTTTCATATGAAATTATTTCTAAAGCAACTATAGTAAAAAACAAGGCAAAAGAAAAGCCCTGTCGTGAAGCGACAGGGCTTTTCTTTTGTTTATTTCACTTCTACCTCCGTATATTTTTTTGCTAAAAAATTACGTAGGCTCGTCTCGCGCCAGTCGCGCTCCGACCGGTAGAAGTAAGTTATCTTACTTCTACCCACAGATAATTTTCTGGTGAAAATTTCCGCGGGCCCGCCTCAGCTCGACAGCTTCCGGCTCGTAGAAGTGCCTAACGCACTTCTACGCCCATGCTCCGACAAGTTCCTTCGATGATTTTAATTGCTCCCGCTAAATCTTTTGCGTTTAGATCAGGCATTTTCTTTTCTGCAATTTCTTGTACTTGTGCCTTTGTGATAGTTCCCGCTTTTTTCTTTAGGTTTGTCCCTGAACCTTTTTCTACCTTGATAGCTTTTAGAACAAGACTAGAAGCTGGTGGAGTTTTAAGTACAAAATCATAACTTCGGTCTTCGTAAACAGTGATGATCACCGGTACGATGTCCCCTGCCATTTGAGCAGTCGCCGCGTTAAATTTTGTAACGAAATCTCCAATCGCGATTCCAGCTTGTCCAAGAGCAGGACCTACTGGTGGCGCAGGCGTTGCTTTTCCCGCTGGAATTACTAATTTTAATTGTTTTGTTATTTTCTTTGCCATGGTTTTATCTTTATCTGATGAGAAGCGTCTTTTGGACCATCAGTGTTATTAATCTATCAAATTCTACGAACTTGTAAAAAGTCTAACTCTACCGGTGTCTCTCGTCCGAACATTGAAACAAGAACTTTTACCTTTCCTCTTTCATTGTCGACATCTCCCACTTTTCCTTCCAAGTCTTTGAAAGGACCATCCACAATCGTCACAGCATCGTCTATATCAAGATCGATATTGTGCTTAGGAGTATCAGTCGACATTCGTCGGAAAAGTTCATCTACTTCGGATTTTTGAAGTGGTACCGGAAAAACTCCTGAACCCACAAACCCTGTTACACGCGGAGTGTTTCGAACAACATACCAAGAATCATCAGTTACAATCATATCTACAAGTACGTACCCTGGGTAAATTTTCTCTTCTTCTTCCGCTCGTTTGTTTCCTTTGATTTTAATTTTCTTTTCAGTTGGAACAATTACGTTAAA
>CAZIMQ010000025.1:0-9096 GCA_964540495.1 uncultured Candidatus Saccharibacteria bacterium
TAGACTTTTTTGTACAGTAAATCTACCAGGCATAGTCATGTGGTATGGATTTAAAATTTCTTCTTCACCTATTTTTATATTTGCAGTTGTGATTAAACCAGTCTTAAAACCGCCAGCTTGAAGTACGGACCATAAAAAATTTGCCGTTGTGGTTTTTCCTTTTGTTCCTGTAATTCCAACAATAATCATTTTTTCTGAAGGAAATCCGTAAAAACAAGTCGCTAAGTAAGCAAGCGCAAAGTGATACATAGAGAAAATTTTTTCTGGAATAAGTTTTTTTAGAATTTTTTTCATTTGTTTTTTAAAAATTTTCTTAAGAGGAAAAGGCTGTACAGAGACCTTTTTAAAACAATATCGTAAAAATCCCCATGATAAAAGTACTCCCCGCCAAACTTCTTTTTAAACATTGTGATTCCTTTAAATTCCTTGGGAATACCTTTTTCATTTGAAACTGCACCGAAGTTATAAATCTCTGCGCCCATCTTTTTTGCCTCCTGAATCGCACTCCATTGCCCCAAATAAGAAGCTGACACTTTTCTATCGACTGATGAAGATCCCCCAAAAAGATACATCGCGATTTTTCCAAAAATTAAAATTAAAGCCGAAGAGACTACAACTCCATCTTTTCGCGTTGTTACAAAAAAAGAATTTTTTTCGTTTAATGAATTAAATATAGATTCGTAATACTTTTTATCATGAAGTCCAAAATCGTTTCTTTTTGATGTCTCTTCCATAAGAGAAAAAAGTACATCTGTTTGCTCTTTTGAAGGTTTTGACACTGTTACTTCTACACCATTTTTCAAAGCGTGTTTTATTGAATATCGAGCGTTTTGATCCATCTCAAAAAGAAGTTTATCTTCTGGTTTTTCTATTTTTAAAATCCAATCCAAACTTGGTTGAAAAGAAGCACCAGTTTGAGAAAATTTCGGAGACAAAGAAAGTCCAGAAATTTTATATTTATTTTTACTTTCGATTCGAACAAAAAAAGCATTGTGTATTTTTGCTATTTTTTTTATTTCAGAAACCACTTCTTTAAAAAGATCTTCACCTTCGTCTAAAATTGGTCCATGTGGACAGTAACCAAAAGTATGAGTAGAAAAAGCTTTGTAAAAAACTAAAAAAATAATCCCGCGATCTTTCCCACCCTGAGAAACAATCCTTCTTTCAATTTTTCTTCCAACACTTTCTTGAGACTGCCCGTATTCAAAACTTTGAACAAAAGAGGCGCCGAGAGATACGGCCAAAGAGTTCCATTCTTCCTTTGAAACTGGTTTTCTAAATTCGATCATGTAAGTGCAATTGTACCAAAAAATTTTGTTTTTTTCGCCTTTTTTTGATATATTCAGACTAACTCATTTAAGTGTGATTACTTGTTTGATTTATCCCACCCATAGCTCAGTTGGTAGAGCAGCTCCCTCTTAAGGAGACGGTCGTAGGTTCGATCCCTACTGGGTGGACAAAAAAGGAGCAAAGTGGATTTTTTGTCCACCCAAGAAAATGCTGGGAGCATTTTCGTGTAGGGATCGAAAACCTTTTGAGCATATTTTATGAGTAAGACGAAATAAAATATCCAAAAGGTGTACTGACCCTGTAAGGGTCGATTCCCTTCTAAATATTCGGGCGACAAGGTCCAACCAAGAAAACATGACTGATAAAAATATTTCAAGGGAGATACCCTACCTATCAAAAATAGACAATTCTCTACTTTTAATTTAAACTGGTTCCTACAAGCGCGAGTGGTGTAATTGGTAGCCACGCCAGTCTTAGGAACTGGTGCCGCAAGGCATGGAGGTTCGAGTCCTCTCTCGCGCACAGAATTAAAAAGAGCTTAGGCTCTTTTTTTTGTTTATTTTTCCCAAAACCACGGCTTTGTTAAGCCATTTTGTGACACTTCTTGATTTGACTTTTCCCCAAAATATGCTATAATAGTAGGTAGCAAACAATGTTGTCGAAGTTCGGAATAGTTTCCCCGCAAACGCGAGGAAATGATATGCCGAATCTTCGGCTTTCTGCACTTTGACACAGTTTCTTAAAAAATTATGAGTCAGCCTAAAAAACAATGGTGGTCAAAGAAAATGACCATTTTTCTCCTCTCTATCATTCTTGGCCTCTGCGGTGCCTTTGCACTGCTTACAGGTTGGGACAACTTGGAAGAAAGCACTCGTTCAACAGTTCTGTGGGCGCTAGCGATCTTCTGCGGAGTAGTAGTCACAGTTGGAATCATTCCAACAATCTACTTTGTCGGAATTAAAAAAGGTCGCTTCTTTTCAAAAGTTGGGACCGGAAATGTAATCGCGTACGGACGTGGTGGCGCAATAGACCACTATGTTATCACTCGCAAAGATTACGACATGATTATGGCGAAAATCGAAAGCGAGATTGTGCGTGTCTCTGAATGGACTCACGTAGATCTGAAAAACGAAGCGGTTACAAAACTCGAGGCATGGAAGACAAAGATGGAAAGTGGTTTAATCAAGATTGCCGGCGGAATACTTTGGATGTTTGGGTATCATACCCTAAGCTACTGGAATCCAGCCGTTAAACTGATCAAGTCAGACCGAAACACAGGTGAGACAAATGTCGGATTCATCACTTCGTATAACCTACAATTTGATGGAATCGACATCTCTGGTCCAGGAGGTTCGGGATCTTACCCAGTTACAGTTCGCGCCGAGGCAAGAGAAGTAGTTTTCTTGGACTTCTTTCGAATCTTCTTCGTCGAACAATCGACAGTGGCTCAAGTCAAAGATCGTACCAACGCAGCTGTAAATATTCTCTGCGGAGGAATCGATATCGATGATTTGGAAAACAGAAGATTTAAGGATAAGTCCGTCGAGAAAGCAACCCTTTCCTTGATTGACTTTGGCTTGATTCCTGGAATCCTGTCAATAATTGATTTCAGTTTTGACGACTCCCCACTTAAAGCAACTCTGAACGAGAAAGCTCGAGTGGCCGAGGAAATCGAAATCGCCAAACTAGCAGCAGAAAAAGCTCGCAAAGAGGCGGAAGGCAGAAGAGATGCGAGAAAAACTGAAGCTGATGGCCACAGATATGAAATTAAAGAAAAAGGATTAGCCACAGCGGAAGCGGCGGAGGCCTTGATTAAGGCGATTAAGAAGGTTCCACCTGATATCGCAAGACTAGTTGTGGCTCCAAACAACCCTACAGCCGGTGTCCCTGTCGGTGCAGATTACTACGCCATAGGTGACGCTAAAGCCCCAGAAGTCTGGGTAGAAGCGAAAAAAGGAGGGGAAAACAACAAATGAATTACCTCACTGACTTCAGGTTTTGGGTTCTAACAATCTTTGTTGGAATTTTGGCTTACTGGCTATTTACCAAAATCTTTAAAAGCGATCACCCCGCGGAACCTCCAACGGGCGATGAAAAAAAGCCCAAAAAAGGGCATGGTGACGGCCACGGTCACGACGACCATCATGGGAACGCAGTCGTCGGATTCCTTGTTGGGATTCTAAAGCTCTGGTATGTTGCAATCCCTGGGGTGATATTCCTATGGTGCGTATTCATACCTTGGTCATGTGAAAAACAACAGCAATACCGCCGTGGGGCAGCAGGGATTGCTCCCACACCAGAATATATGGCGTGGAAATACACATTCAACCACGCCACAGGCTACACAGTGATGAGGGCCGTTAGTATTGGGGACTCCAGCTGGGAGTTTGAAGGATTCTTTCACAAAGGGTTTGCAATCAAACTCAAAGTGGGAGAAATTGGAGAGATTGTAAATTCCGAAACCTCTCCTCCCACCAGAGGATGGATCAAACTGACCGCCATTCCACACAAAAATTCCGAAAAATTTATTTTCAACGGAATCTATGTGGATGAAGTAGACTGGTCAACAACAGCACCTCCTCCGGAGGAAGAATGGAGCCGATTTTCATTGATCGGCGAGAAACTGTGAACACGAGCGAGGGACACCACGGTGCCCCTCGCTATTTTTTGTATAAAAAAACCTCCTGAGACTCAGGAGGTTTTATTTTTTTATTTCAAGACTGAATTTATCGCTTCGTTTGTTTTTGCGTCTTTATCGAAACCAAATGTTTGTATTACTATCCGAACTACTGCAAATGACATAATCATAAGAGCCATACCGATAATTCCCCACATAATCTGATTCGCCCCAAGAGCTCTTGCTTCTGGATTGTCAGCTCTTGTGACATATCCACGAACCCCCCACACAAACACAACCAACGCGCACGCAAACATTACATATATAAGAGGATTGATAATAGCCGAAGTAAGTTTCAGTATAAGTTCTGTACCAGCTGTTGCGGCTATTTGATCCATCAAAGTAATTTAGTTTCCTTGAAGAGCTTGAGGTCGTGGTGGTGGAGTTTGAATATCTACCCCTCCAAAGAAAGTACTGCCAAGAAGCTTCACAAATCCCCAAACAGCAGTCATTACAAAAAGCGCAATGATTCCAAAAATAATCATATTTCGAGCAGAATCTCTTTTTTCTTCATCTCCTCCAGCAGTCACAAATTGTACGATTCCAATAAGGAAAAGTAGAAGTCCAATACTAATAACAAGAGGGATAAGATTGTTGATAACTCTTGTGATACTTGCAATACCTGCTTCTAAGTTTGTGTAATTACCTTGAGCAAACGCAAGCATTGGGAGAAGTAAACCTCCAGCCGTAATAATTTTTTTCATTTCTTTTTATAAAGATTAATAAATACGCGACACTTTTATAAGCCTAATTATACAATCAAACTCAAAAAAAGAAACCGGGAACTGTGGATTAAAAATTATATTTTATAGCTTTACAAGCTGATTCCACAGTTGTCCCACTAGCTTTAAATTGCGGGATTCCAAAAGGGAGACCAAAGCTCGAGACAAATATATTTAAAATTCCCCAAACAGAAACCATGAAGAAAAGTCCGACGGTTCCATAAATCATCATCTTTGTACCTTCACTTCTTTTTTCTTCATTGTCCCCATGAGATACATATCGAATTAATCCCATGATAAAAGCTCCAACGGCAATTACGACAATATAGGGAACAAAATCTAAAAGAAGATTTATAAATATACAAGCCATATCCCTGGCATTTTGAGGCTCTATACTTGGAGTAATAGATTGACCAAAAGCGGTTGACGAAGCCAAAAGAAAAAAAATTAATGTATATAGTTTTTTCATGGGAGTGGTGAAAATCACGTTTTTTTTGAGTCTTGTTATTTTCATTAAATAAATTTAATTAAATTAAACACATACTTATTATTAAATAGGCTTGGGTAGAAAATCAGCGATCTCTGGATCAGTACCAAAAAAAGATTGTGTTAAAATTCGCACAAATCCCCACATACTCATCATAAAAAAAAGCACTATAATTCCATATATCATAACACTTCTTCCTGCTGATCTTTGCTCTTCGTTGTCACCTGCACTGACAAATTTGACTACCCCCGCAAGGAAAGTTACAAGTCCGACCGCAATAAGGGTAGGGATAAGACCCTTCATGTTTCCGTAAGCAAAAGAATAAAAAACATCATTCACACTACGGGGTGTTGCTGGTGGCTCGTAAGCAGCAAGGGTGATATTAAAAAAACCACCACAAATTAATATTCCAAGAAAAATTAAAGTTTTTTTAAAAAAATTCATATTTTTACTTAAAAGGCTCAGTTGCTCGTTTTGGTAAAGCTGTTGTCGTAAATTCTCCATCAAAAATTGAGCTATAAAGAATTTTTACCAAACCCCAAACAGACACCATTACAAAGAGAGCAATGATTCCGAAAAGCATTAACCCACGACCTGCTTCTCTTTTTTCTTCGTTGTCACCATTTGCTACATATTTTACAATTCCCGCTATAAACATAACCAAAGCAAGACTAATTAAGAAAGGGACCACAACGTTCCCTAAAACACAAAGAGCGTATTCAAAAAGTTCAGGTATATTTTTTGGTTTTTGAGTTGCGCAGTTAAAAGTGGTACCTGCTCCAGAGGTAGAACCAGGCGCACTACTGTCAGAGGATAAACTAGAGCCGATGCTATTATTCCAAAGGTCAGCCCCTTGACCAAACACTTGAGCAGGATTACTAAAATAAAATAAACTGAGCATTAACAAAGAAAACAATATTTTTTTATTTTTCATATTTTTTTAACTTATTTCTCTAATTGTACCGTCTATTACTTTGAAAATCACCTTTGAACCTAAGAGTACCGCTGTTCCAACAAGTGCCCAAGTAACTGTTGCTTGTGCTTTTTGCAGTTTCTCTTCGTTTCCTTGAGCTGTAACATAAAGAAAACCTCCATACATGATTGCAAGAGCTGCTACAATTGCTCCAAGTTGTATAAGGACGTTTGTAACAGCTTCAAGTAGAGCACTCAGACTGTTAGCGCCACCTAAAGGATTTCCAATTTTTCCATCACTTGGGGCTGACAAAGCAAAAGAAAAAAAGAAGACGAAAATAATTATACTAATGCCAATTTGTCTGAATAAACTTTTATTTATAAATTTCATATATTATATTTATGGTGTTTTTAATATCTGAACCCGACTAATATCAATCAAAGAAAATGCCTCATCTACTCCTAAAGTTTTCAGAATTGTAGCAACCAAAAGCCAACCACAAAGGACTATAAAAACTCCTGTCATGATCGTAGAAAACATATGGTGTGCTTGCTCCACTTTTCCCATGTCTCCAAATGCAGTCAAATAAAGAAAACCGGCGTAAGCAAAACCAATGACCGCAAAAGAAGAAGCCATGAAAAGAGAAAAATCTATAAGTCTTTTAAAAAGGTTCATTAGATCATTCCAGCCACAATCTGGTGGGCAGTTCCCTTGTTTTGCAGCCACAAGACTCTCAGTCGCAGGATTATATCCTGGAGCAGCTTGAGCAAAAGAAAAAGCAGGAGTGAGAAAACTCGCAATTAAAATCAAACTTAAAAACAAAAATTTATTTACGGATAAGTTCATCTATTTCTCTACTAAATATTTGTGTAGCTTCTTCGCTGGAAGTTTTACCTGTTATGACAGATTCTACCATGTCTTTTAAGTACCGAGAAACAGTAGATGGATCTGGGTCTATAAAACTCTTTGCAAAAAGAGCAGAATTCCAAACAGTCGCTTCGCTAGCCCGATTACTTCCTCTCGCGAGCAAATCTCTTCTTGAAGGTGCAACAGAAAACTTCCCCGCGAATCTTTCTACAACTTCAGGACTGGTAAGTTTCATGAACTCATTGTAAGAAGCTTGCTTATAAGGTGAATCTCCAACAATCACAAGAGAATAAACATGAGCAAATGTCGCTTTTCTACCATTTGCAGAATCAGCATTTTTTGATTGTGGAATTTCTGATACATCAAAGTTTAAATTTGGATTTTTTGCCCTAAGTCCAGGAAGCTCACTCGCAAAACCAAGATAAGTAGCACTGTTTCCTTTTGAAAAATAAATACCTGAGTTTTCAAGAGACCGGTTCCAAGAATAAGCAGATTTTGTAGGGTCAGAAAATTGTGTGAAAAAATTCAGCACTATTTCAAAAGGGTTATCTTGGCTAAAAGCAGGATCATTATAAATACTAGAAAGTAATTCATTTGAAAGTTTATCTTTGTCTCTGACAAGCATCTTACTTCCAGCTTGATGAGCTAAAGCAAAAATTATTTCTTTTGCATGAGAAACATTTTGAAATTCCCCAATAGGAATCATGGCTCGACTAATTTTTTTATCCTCGGAAATTTTAGAGAGAACTGGAATAAGACCTATTACATCGTCCCAAGTTTTTGGAGGAAGAGCTTTGGAAGCACTTGAAAATATGTCTCGATTCCAGTACATAATCATAGGATCAATTAAAAAAGGAATACCGTATGTACCTTCAGAAGTTTTAAAAACTTCACCACTTTCCACAAAAGTGTCTAAAAATTCCCTTTCTGGAAGTGCGGACCAAGAGATTAGAGAAAGTTTCTTTTGGTTTCTAAATAAAATGTTTTCTGGAATTAAAAGCGCATCTGGTGGAGTTTTGTCGATAATCGCCTCGTTTAAATCATTTTCAATATTTGAAAGACTTTTTTCTGTATAATTTATTTTAAAATACCCTGGATTATTCATATTGAAAGATTCGATCACAGAATTAAATGAATCTTTTGGTAAAACTCCCCAAAGATTAATTGTCACATCCTGTGCAGAATTTTTATTTGATCCACCAAAACCCGCAAAAACCACAACACCCAAAATACCAAAAAATATAAAAACTCCAAGAACTATAATCTGTACAATACTGGTACGTGAATCCATACACTCAATTGTACGGCAATTGTCTAAAAAAGAGAAAGAAAAACTGTGAATTGTTTTACTTTCTAAAAATCAAACCGTAGTGGTGATCTCCTGCGGAGATTTCTCTTTCAAGTTTAAATTTTTCACTTTCAAAAAACTTTTGTGATTCTTCTTTTGTAACCACATGAGAAGCGTGAGGACCAAGTCCTGCAAAAGAATCGCTCCATTCAACCACAAGCACTCTTCCTTTGGGACGCAGGATTCTAAAAGCTTCTTTTACAACCGCCACTTTGTCTTCCAAGGCAAACAGAGTGTTTGCAATAATCACAAGCTCCACTGATTCATTTTGAAGTTTAGAACCCTTTTCACGCTCTAAATCAGATTTTATGATATCTAAATTTTCTAAACCCTCCTGTCTTGCGTGATTTTTTACTTTAGTGAGCATTTCACCGTTGATGTCGATACAAAAAACCTTACCGTCTTCTCCGACGATTCTTGCTACAGCTAAAGCGTAGTGGCCACTACCCGCACCGAAATCGGCCACATGGGCACCGCGACCAATCGACAGTTCTGCTAAATTTTTTTGAGGATTAAGAAACATAAAAATAAATCAATTTTCAATATACTAATTATACATTTGAAAACAATAAAATAGAAATCAAAAAGCGCGAGGATTTTCCTCGCGCTTTTTTCCAAAAAATTATTTTACAAACAAACGAGTGATGCCAAAGAGTCTCCGTCTCGGAGTTTCATAATTCTAACTCCTTGAGTATCTCTTCCAAGAGATGGAATTTCTGCAATTCCACAACGGATCACCTGACTTTTCTTTGAGATTGCAATCAACTCTTCAGTTTCTGATTTTACAATTTT
>CAZIMQ010000026.1:0-942 GCA_964540495.1 uncultured Candidatus Saccharibacteria bacterium
TAACTTTACCGTCGATTCCAATCCCTTTCATAATTCCAATAAATTTTCTTCGTGTAATTGCGTTGATGAAAATCACAATAAAAATTGTAATCGAAGCTACAGCAAGTCCAATTGAACCGATCGCATTTCCAAGTAAAGCAAAAGTGGCTTTAATGTCTTTCAGGAATTTTGGCTGAGCGTCTTCAAAAGTCTGTACTCGCGCGTATTCACCCACCCCTGAACGGATCAAGGCTTCTTTTACCAAAACAGGACTAGCCCCTTCTACAAGCTTGATCGAAATTTCGTCTACATTGTAATCCGTCCTACCAATAAGTCCTCGTAGTTGGGCCTCAGGAAAGAAAATTCTATAAGAAAGTTCATCTACTTTAGACTTTATGATTCCTTTAACTGTAACCTCTCTTGTGATATCACCAATTTTTATTCGCACCTTATCCCCCACTTCTACATTATCAAGCGTAGAAAATCCGGGAGATTCTATTGGAAAATATTTTTTTAGAAAATTGGCACCCAAAAGAATCTGGTCATTGTCAGTTGGATTTAAATACTGACCCTCAATAACAAACCTAGAAATATTTGTCAGATCATCTTCTGCTATCGGATCAATACCTGCAAATGTACCTCCAACAGAATCAATCTCTTCCTCTTTGGAAGCTTGTTTGTAATTTGCTTCCACTCTTCCTGATTCAATATATCGAGCGGAATATTTTTCAACTTCTGGCATAGATTTGATAATGTCTAAAACCAAAGGACTTTGCTCGATATAATCTTTTTTCTCAAGTTTAGAAATAATTACATCACTAGTATAAAACTCTTTGTTTGCTTCTACAGAACCTTCAATAAGTCCAACCAAAAGACCAGACACCACAACAAGATTCAGGAACGTAAGCACCATAACAGCGATAATAAGAAACGTAGTCCATTTACTCGCTCTTCTTACCTGTC
>CAZIMQ010000026.1:952-8995 GCA_964540495.1 uncultured Candidatus Saccharibacteria bacterium
AAGCTAAAAACCAACCAATTTTAATTCTTTGAAGCATGATTTAATTTAAAGGGTTGGCTCAAGTAAAATCTTTTCGAACTCACCTAAATGTTCTAGAACTTCCACTTGCCCCATACCATCTCGATCACCAAGCACAACCTCTCTCTTTTCGGTTTCTTTTCCGATTTGTACAAACACATAAGATTTACCATCTTCTTTTAACACAGCTCTCTCTGGAATCGAAAGAGTGTTTGGTCGTAGTTCAGTGACGATCACAACGTTTGCTGTAAGCCCTGGTCTAATACGCGCATCTTTAGTAGTAAAAACAAGTTTTACTTTATAACTTGAAACTCCATCTTTCTCAGTTTCTCCTGGGTCAATATGTGAGACTGTAGCCTCAAAAGCTTCATCACCGTAAGCGTCAAAAGTAACACTCGCAGAGTTTTGAATTGCAATTCCTGGAATTGAGACTTCGGGCACAAATGTTTCTATTTCAAAAGTCTCACTTATAAGCCCTACTACTTTTTCATTAGCAGAAACAGATTTTCCAACTTTTCCATCTTGCAAAGTGACAATTCCAGAAAACGGCGCACGGATCACAGTGTCAGCAATTTCAGCATCTATTTTTTTTACGTCAGCTTCAGCAGATCTTACTTTTGCCTCTTGTACAGAAACTGAAGACAAAGAAGACCTGTAATCTTCACGGGCATCAATTAATGATGATGTCATATCTGAAATACTAGTTCTTGCAGAAGATATGTCTGATTTATAACCATCGATTGTTGATTGAGAAAGAGTGTTTGATGATTCAAAAGAATTTACAGCCAAAGACACTTTTCTAAGAAACAGACTCACTTCTGATAGATGAGAAAGCGAGGAATCTAAAATTTTATCATTGTAATTTTCTGGAGTAAGCCCAGTTACTTCTTTTTCCCAAACAGTTAAAATCTTTTCAACATTTTTTCTACCATCATTTAAATCTTTTTTGGTATCGAAATAATCATCGAAAGTATATTTTATTTCTGGGGCAGTGCGAGGTCGATCATAAAATTGATCCACATTTTTTCTTATAGCATCGTCAGCTTTTGTGAAAGATTCAATCACAGTATTTACCAACTCTCTTTTTTTACTTATCACCTCAGAATTTTCTTTTGCATTTTGTAGACTTTTCAATTCTTCTCTCGCTGCTTCAAGTTCTGCAACAGCGCTTTCTCTTTCAGCTTGTAATTTGAGAGAGTTTAGAGAAACAATTATTTCTCCTTAAAAAACTTTTTGACCAACATCTTTTCGTACAGAAGCCACAGTACCACTCGTCTCAAAAGCGAGATCCACCTCTTCTGAAGCTACCACTTTCCCAGCCACAGACACAGTCTTTTTGAAATCCTGATTTTTAACTTCGTAAGTTCCGTCACCTGAGCCATTACCCTTAAATGTAAAAAACAAAGCTCCGGCAATAATTAGTAAAACAATGCTAATAGAGGTCTTTTTGTGAGATTTTATTTTTAAAATAATATTTTGTAACATTCGCCAATTATATCAAAATTAAGCCTTTATGCCAAATTCACCATTGACAATCCATAAAAAGAGGGTCTTTGTTTTTACCCATTATTCCCCTTTTCTTTTATTAAAAAACATGTTACTCTGAAGCCAATCGGCACTGTGCCGTTTTTTGTTTAACTAACTTTTGATTTTAACACCTATGGAAATTCGAAACATTGCGATCATTGCCCACGTGGACCACGGAAAGACAACCCTAACGGACGCTTTAATGAAGCAAAACGGCATGGTTACAGATGAGTCTTCTATGGACTCAAACGCTCTAGAAAAAGAGCGTGGTATTACTATTTATGCAAAAAACGCTTCTCTTAACTACAAAGGCACAAAGATCAACATTGTAGACACTCCTGGGCACGCTGACTTCGGAAGTGAAGTAGAGCGAGTGCTTCGATCTATCGATTGTGTGCTTTTAGTGGTGGACGCTCAAGAAGGGCCTATGCCTCAAACTCGTTTCGTATTAAAAAAATCTCTAGAGCTTGGAATCAAACCAATTGTAATCATAAACAAAATCGACAAGCCAGCCTCTGACGCAAAAAGAGTTCACGACGAAGTTTTCGAACTTTTCTTTGAACTTGGAGCAAACGATGATCAGCTAAACTTCCCTACTATCTACGCAGTTGGAAGAAATGGAACATCAAGACTTTCTATGGATGCTCCTGACTCAAACCTTGACCCTATTCTAGACACAATCCTTTCTCATGTACCACCTGCATCTGTCCGACAAGAAGAGAGTCTCTCTGCTCAACCTTTTAACCTAGCGTACGACAACTTCCTAGGGCGTCTTGCTGTAGCTAGAATTTACTCTGGAAAAATCGTAGACGGAACTGAAATCTTTTTGAAAAAACACGACGGTACAACAAAAAAATACAGAATTACAAAACTTTTTACTTTTGAAGGGGTTACAAAAAAAGAAGCTAAAGAAGCAACAAGTGGAGACATTGTGATGATCGCTGGAATTCCAGACGTTTACATCGGCGACACAATCACAGAAAAAGAAGACACGGCACTTCTTCCAGCGATCACAATCGACGAACCTACAATCTCTCTTGATTTTCTTGTAAACGACTCACCTTTCGCTGGTAAAGAAGGAAAATTTGTAACAAGTAGACAAATCCGAGATCGACTTGAAAAAGAACTAGAAGTAAACGTAGGGCTCAAAGTAGACCTAGATGCAACTGACAAACTAAAAGTTTACGGTCGTGGAGAACTCCACATCGCAGTTTTGCTTGAAAACATGAGACGAGAAGGATTTGAAGTCCAAGTTTCAAAGCCAGAAGTAATTTTTAAAGAAGAAGGAGGTAAAAAATTTGAACCTTTCGAAGAAGCGATCATTGACACACCTTCTGAATTTTCTGGAGTTATCATTGAAAAACTTGGAAAGCGACGAGGAATCATGACAAACATGAAGCAAGAGGAAAACCAAACTCGACTTACTTTTGAAATTCCAACTCGAGGACTTTTGGGTTACCGAAACGAATTTACAATCGATACAAAAGGAGAAGGAATAATCTCATCTCGATTTATAGAATTTAGAGAACACGCTGGCTCAATCGAAAGAAGAGAAGCTGGATCTATGATCTCTATGGAAGCTGGAAAGACTCTCGCCTTTTCACTCGACAACCTACAACAAAGAGGAGTTCTCTATGTTGGTCCTGGAACAGAAGTTTACTCTGGACAAGTGATCGGAAACACATCTAAAGGTGAAGACATGGAAGTAAACCCTACAAAAGGAAAACAACTTACAAACATGAGAGCTTCTGGGTCAGATGGTACTACTTATCTTACACCGTTTTACGTAGTAGATATTGAAAGAGGTTTAGAATTAATCCAAGACGACGAGTACCTAGAAATAACGCCAAAGTCTGTGCGAATTCGAAAAAAGTTTTTAAATTCTTCTGAAAGATCTAAAGCAAGGAAGAAGGAAGACTAGCTTGGAGCTTCAACAAAAAAACACCCTTTGGGTGTTTTTTTTGTTGACGAAACTAAGTAAAGGAGTAAGCTACTTTCAGAATGAATATAGACATCGTTACTCCACGTTGCCGTTTAGATTTCCGCTTTATTCCACGCAGGCCAGATAACAAAAGAGGTCGATTGAAATCTCAGAGAATAATCCGGGGTTACCCTGAATCATTTTTAGCTCAGGTACAATCAGAGAGACTAAAGATCAATGAAGAAGTCATAGTCGGGCATCGCGATGACACTGGGGAAAGAATAACAGGTAGAATTCAAAAAGTATCCTACATGAAAGCTGGAGACAGGAACTTGCGCCCATTCTTTGTTGAAATTAAAGTCGTTTTGAGACTAGTCTGCACTGATCAAAATTCCTACAACGAGGGAACAAAAGCCTTCTTCGGATCTTTCAAATACATGCCCATAGCGTATCGCCTAGCATCTAGGTACTTCTAAGCACCACCTCGGTGCTATTTTTATTTGACAAATTTAGACAAAAGAATAGTCTTGAGTTTAGTTCACACCTTGATGTATATGCCTACCACCTCTACTTATACACAAAACCAGTTTGCTGACGCTGTGGAGTACCTGTGCGTAACAGCTGGAAATCCCCAAGACCGAAAGGAACTTCTCGAACTCCAAGGAGCTTTGCGAGGAATCCCAAAAGACGAACACTTGGGAAACTTGGCACGTAATGCAAATCACTGGGCAAATCTTGTCGAGAAAAATCTCCACCTCTGCCTTCCGGAACACCGGGAGCGTCTTCTGGAACTGATCAAAAACTTACGATCTCCCGGAGGTCTCTAAAATGCAAAGCACCACAAAATGGTGCTATTTTTATTTAAAAAATTAGGAAAAATCCCCTATTTTTATTCTCTTTATTGAAAAAGCCAAAGCACCACACCCCAAATCATTCCCAAGGCTCATTGCAAACTGGCGCACATAAAAACCACTACCGCAGTGGATTTTAAATTTTATAATTTTAAATTGCTCAGTTGAATTTTGTAAACTTTCTCGCCACAAGCGTAGCGTTTCTTCCTGCCTAAAATCTCCTTTCACCAAAGATATTTTTTCTGAAACTTTTTGTAGTAATTCCTCTGCACGAATTTCTCTTTCTTCTAAAATATCAATCGAGAAAACTTCTACTTCTCTTGTTGGCACTTCTACTTCCTCACCCTCGCGTGCATACATAAAGAGTGGTTTTCCATCGACAGTTTTTGAAGAATACATTGGGTACTCTTGTACAAAAGTTCCTTTGTATTTTTGCAATTTTTCTTCAATTTCTTTTTTATTTATTCTAGATTCTGAATTCTGAATTCTAGATTCTCGATTTGTGAGTATTCCGAGCAAATCGTGCGTGTCCGTCTCCACCCCAAAAAGCACCTCAGTCTCGTATACCTTATCGAGCCCCAAATATTCCTGCCTTTTCTTACATTCTTCCCCTACAAGCAAAATTAGTAGCCCTTCGGCCATTGGGTCTAGGCGTCCCGCATAAGTCATGGGAAGTGTCTGGGAAATACCCTTTTCCAAACGCACCCTTTCTAGAGCTTCGAGCGGAGTTTCTCCAAGGGCTTTGTAGGTAATAATTAGTGTTTGTCTTTGGTCCATATTTACAATACAATATGAAGCAATGGACGATAAAAAGCAAAACGCAAGCCTAGAAAGCTACAAAGGAGTAAGGGATTTTTACCCGGAAGATATGGCCGTGCAAAACTATATTTTTGATACTTGGAAAAAAGTTGCGAAAGAATTTAAATACGAAGAATACAGCGCTTCGATTCTAGAATATGCTGATCTTTACCGAAGCAAAGGAAGTGATGAGATCGTAAACGACCAAATGTACACTTTTACAGACAAAGGTGACCGTGAGGTAGCGCTTCGTCCTGAAATGACACCTACTCTTGCTCGCATGATTGCCGCTCGAAGAAAAGGACTTAAACTTCCTCTTCGATGGTTTTCGATACCAAATGTTTTCAGGTATGAAAGACCACAAAGAGGACGAAAACGTGAGCACTGGCAACTAAATTGCGACATCATGGGAATTTCGGGAATTGACGCAGAAGTTGAGATCATAACTCTCGCTTACAAAATCATGAAAGAGTTTGGAGCCGAAGATCACGATTTTGTAATAAAAATAAACGACAGAGAAATACTGAAAAATGTGTCTAAACCAATGATGAGACTTTTAGACAAACGGGACAAAATATCTACAGAAGAATTTGAAACGCAGTCAAAAGAAATTACAGGTGAAGTTTTTGATCTTTCCCAAATTAAACCAACAGAGAGAACAGAAGAACTTATTCAAAAACTAAAAAGTGCGGGGGTAGAAAACGTGATTTTTGATGAAAAAATTACTCGAGGTTTCGACTACTATACAGGAATTGTTTTTGAAGTCTTCGATACACACGAAGAAAACAAACGATCACTTTTTGGAGGAGGACGATACGATAACCTACTTGAGATGTTTGGTGTCGAACCCCTTCCAACTGTAGGGTTTGGTATGGGCGACGTCACAATCCGGGATTTTCTAGAAACTCATAATTTGCCACTAAAAAATAAATAAAAATGAGAAAACTAATTTTTGATATTGAAACAAGAAATATTTTTGATGATGTTGGAAAAGCAGATCCAACTCTTTTAGACATCTCAATTGTTTGTGCGTATGACAGCGAAACCGACGAATACACTTCTTACCTTCAAGAAGAACTTCCGAAGCTTTGGCCACTTATTGAAACAGCAGATGTGCTTATAACTTTTAATGGTGACCACTTTGATATCCCTCTTTTAAACAAATACTACGGCGGAGACCTTACAAAAATAAAAAGCTTGGATCTTTTGGTAGAAATCCGAAAATCCCTAGGGCGCAGAATTGGTCTTGCAAATATCGCCGAAGCAACACTTGGTTATGGAAAAAGTGGGCACGGACTTCAAGCAGTAGAATGGTGGAAAAAAGGTGACATAGAAAGTATTCGAAAATACTGTATTCAGGATGTTAAAGTCACAAAAGAAGTATATGAATACGCGCTGCAAAACGGTACATTAAAATACAAAGAAGGAGAAAACCTAAAAGAAATGAAAATAGACACAAGTAGTTGGAGCACAATCACAGATTCTGTGATAAACTTTTCTTTACCCTTTTAAAAATTAAAATTTAAATAAAATGGACACAATAGATACAAGCACAGGAGCTACACAAAAAAATAACCTCCTAGTTCCAGGAGCAATAGTTTTAGCTGGAATCATTGTTGCAATTGCAATAATTTTCTCAGGTGGAAGCACACCAAAACCTGGTTCTCCAACTGCTCTTTCTCCGGAAGATGTAGATGTAAAAAAACTTTCTTCTGATGATCACGTACTCGGAGATCCAAATGCAGAAGTTACAATCATAGAATATTCCGATCTTGAATGTCCTTACTGTCAGACTTTCCACGAAACAATGAACCAAATCATGGATAAATACGGAAAGGACGGAAAAGTTTCTTGGGTTTACAGACATTTTTGGTCAGAGAGAAAAACAGCGGACGGTAGTATCTTTCATCCAAGAGCAGGGGTTTCAGCTGAAGCAAGTGAATGTGTGGCAGAAATTGGTGGAAATCAAAAATTCTTTGAATATCTTGACCTTCTATTTAGAGGACAACCTGCAAGCTTAAGTAACCTAGAAGGACTTGCAACTTCTATCGGAATCGATGCTACAAAATTTAAAACATGTACAACAAGCAAAAAATACGCTAAAAAAGTACAGGACCTTTACGAAGAAGGTAAAGCTTCCGGAGTCTCAGGAACACCGACATCTTTCATAGTTACAAAGAAAGGAATTTACCCGGTGGAAGGGGCGATGCCTTACTCTGATTTTGAACAAGTTGTAGAAGCAGCATTAAACGAATAAATTTAAAAAAAAACAAAAAAACTCCGTCCTCAATAGATTATTGGGACGGAGTTTTTTTATAGACCTTTTTTGAACTCTTCGGAAAGCTTACAAAACTCACAATTCTTTTCTTCGCAAGTGTCCGCCCAAAAAGAGAGATTGTAAATTTTTAAGAGCACTTCTTTGACCACTTCTTCAATAAACCCTTTGTCAGCAGTCTCCAGAATAAATGTCTCAGAAAGTATCTCCCCTCTTTCAGGTACCAAAAACACAAGAGATCCGTTTGAAACGTTTCCCTCTCGCAAACCTTCTTCCCAAAGAAATTTATAAAATTTTAATTGTCGAATATAACTTCCATCACTTGATTTTGTAAGGCCGAGGATTTCGTTACGAGTCATTCTCTTTTTTGTCTTGAAATCTTTTACATTCACACTTCCACCATCTTCTATCGCAAGATCAATTTTTCCAGTTATATTTACCTCAAAAGATTCTTTATCTGTTTTTATTTTGTAAGGAAATGTAACTTTTTCTTCTATAAAAACTTTCGCATCACCAAAACCTTCAAAATTCTCTCTATAAGCACACACATAGTCTAGTGCTTTTTCTAAAGCAATTGGAAGATCGCGCTCTGAAAAAGCTTGGCGCTCCACCTCTTCGTGTATGATTTTCTTTAGATTTTCTTTTGTAACTTT
>CAZIMQ010000027.1:0-8535 GCA_964540495.1 uncultured Candidatus Saccharibacteria bacterium
TTGCATGCCTTATCCACGCCGCCAGCGTTCATCCTGAGCTAGGATCAAACTCTAAACATAAAGCTTAAAATTTAAATTCTTTGCTTAAACGAACGGAACAAAACAGAAAATGTTTTGAATTTTCGATAAAGCTTTTTTTCTAGCTCGAAATTATTATTGTTATTGAATATATTTGTGACTTGCACTATTTGTTCTCTCCGACACTGTAAAATGTCGGAAATCTCTTTTGTTTCAATGAACAATCCCCTTCAATGGGGACAGTGGGGGTAATTATATAGATGTATAAGTAGAAGTCAAGCGAAAATAAGGAGACTTTAGACTTTAAACAATAGACCACAAAAAGGGCTATAAAATAAGGGTTTTTGGGCGACTTTGAACACAAAAATAGAGCACAAAGTGCTCATTTTTTAACCGAGGAAATCAAGTGTCCAAACCTACGTAAAAAACGGGCTTTTACTTGGCCAAAACCACGGTTGTTTTTCCAGTGATTTTTGACTTTAGTTTGAACTACTTCCCCATCCACACCCAATGTAACCACAAGGCATGTACGGCCTTTGAAACCCCCAAGACTATACGTCCAGTAAACCTGCTTTCCTGAATCTCTTTCAAAATCACGCTTAAGTTCCCAAACATAATTGCGCGATAATTTGAACTGGCTTTTTATGGGTTTTTTCATGGCTAATAAAAGATCTTTTTGTTTTTACAAAACAAAACCAACTCTCGTTGTGGAGAGCTGGCTTCTTTTTCTAAACAATCTTGATTCCTAATTTTAGGTTCTCGATTCTATTTTAGAGGCACAAGTCAAATCTCCACGAGTTTGCTCGAGGTTTAGTAGCGCCAGAAGATTTGCTTGATTAAATTTCATAAATTTAGATTACTTTAATTGGATTATTTGTCAACAAAAAACACCCATTTTCAGGGTGTTTTTGCTCTCGGTCTTTGATTGTTTAACAAATTTTATGTAGACTTCAAATAGACCTCCCTACAACAACCGACTCTAATGAAAACATTAAACTCTATTCTGCTACGACTTCTCTTCCTTGTCTTGGGAATACTGATCTTTCCCTTCGGCTTAGCGTTTGAGCGTCCAGACCCCATCAGTGACTGGATGAGTCAAAATCTCTCTGGATTTATCCGGGCGATTGGCTTTCTAGTCTTTATAGCCTTAGCTATGACATTCAAAATATCAGCGTTTTTAATTGGTGCAGCCTGCATCATAAAATCAGCGATGATCGAGAGAAAATTCTCAACAATTCTTGAAGACATTATGTCTCCGAAGAAAAAAACACACTAAAGCCTGAAAAGGCTATTTTTTTATCTTTCCTTATGCACCCAGAATTTTTCTGGTGGAAAAATTCGAGTAAGCCCGAAAAAATAAATAAAATAAGCTTCGCCTGTTTTATTTATTTTTCCTTCTGTAGTTTCTCTAGCGTAACCAAAAGTGGAGATCCTATGAAGATTGAAGAGTAAGTTCCTGCGACCATACCAATAAACAAAGCTAGAACAAAATTTTGAGTTGCAGATGGCCCAATAAAGTAAAGCACCACGAGAGAAATAATTGTTGTTAGAGAAGTGTTTACTGATCGTGTGAAAGTTTGCGACACACTTTCCCCTACCACAGTTTCAAATGGAACTTTTTTATTTTTCTCTTGATTAGTTTTCAAGTTTTCTCTTGTTCGGTCAAATACTACGATCGTATCATGGATAGAAAAACCAAGAACAACTAGAAGCGCAGTTACAAACAAAGAATCGATTTCAACACCATGAAAATGTCCCAAAAATGCGAACACTCCAGCTGGAATTATCACGTCGTGAAGAAGAGCAATGATCGCTACCACTCCATATTTCCAAGAAGCAATTGGCTTTGAAACATGTCTGAAAGCAAAAGTGATGAAGATAATGATTGCCAAAAGTACTAACACAATTGACCATGTAGCTTTCTTTCGTAGTTCCGCTCCAAGCACAGGTCCCACAGTGTCTAATCTCTTTATCTCTCCAGGTGTAAGAGCGTTTACCACAGAGACTCTTTCAGGTTCTTTTAGCTCCCGAGTTCGAATAATAAAACCACTTTCTCCTGTTGGTCGCACCACTGCGCCTTCGACACCGATTATTTCCAATTTTTCTACAACCTCAGTTGGTGAAGGTGCAGCTTCTGTAAAATTCACCTCAATCAAAGTCCCCCCATTGAAATCCACACCAAGTTTTAGTCCGTATTTCACCATTCCAAAAAGAGAAATTCCAAGAAGAATGATTGAGATCGCGTAAAATATTTTTCTGTGTTTAATTATGGACATTTTAATAATTTATTATATTAATCTCTTAATAGCTTCCAGGAAGTCTTTCCATTTTCAATTTGTATTCCAAGCCAATAGGAATCAGTATATTCTTCATACCCTAACCAGTAAACATAATCAAACTCATTAAATTTATCTGTTTTAGTTGGTTCACCGAGCAAGTCAAGGATATTTTGCTGTGAAGATGATTCACTTAGGTAGCTTTTTGTAAGATCGACGATCATTTGTTTTCTAATTTGTTGCTCTTCAACTAATTTTTCATCTTTCCACTTTGAAGAATCAAAACTAATTTGGTCTGTTCTTAAATTATTTGAGTGAGATCTGTAAAAAAAGATAAGAGCTCCTAACCCGATTAAAATCAAAAATATTATACTAATTTTTTTCATACTTAAGTTTTAATTTGTAATCCCGTTTCCAAACAAAAACTTCGTCACTTTGTTTGTCTTTTCAATTCCAACAGCTTTTAAAAGAGTTCTTGAAACAGTAAGGGCGGTAAACATTGAGATCACCACACCGATCAAAAACACAAGCGCAAACCCTTTGATCACAGAAGAAGTAGCAAAGTAAAACAGAATCACCGCTGTGATAATTGAAGAAGAGTTTGAATCACGGATTGAAAGCCATGCTCTTGAAAATCCTTCTTTTACCGCATGAGGAATGTCTAATCCTTTTTTAATTTCTTCTTTCATTCTCTCGAAAATCAAGATGTTCGCATCTACTGCCATACCAAGAGAAAGAATAAATCCAGCAAGCCCCGCAGAAGTAAGGGTCACTCCAAGCAATTTAAATACAACAAGGTTGATTGCTGTGTAGATAGCAAGAGCTACAACCGCAATGAGTCCTGGAAGTCGGTACCAAACGATTAGGAAAATAGAGATAAAAATAAAGCTCCAAATACCAGCGTTCACACTAGCAGCAACCGCACCAGCCCCAAGAGACGCTCCAACGGTTTGAGTTCCAACGAGAGAGATCGGAATTGGCAAAGCTCCAAAGTTTAGATTTCGAACCAACACTTTTGCTTCTTCAGGAGTAAACCCTCCAGTGATTTGAGCTTTTCCGTCTGCAATTTCGTCTTGAATCACAGGTAAAGAAAGAGGTGCTCCATCCAAAAAGATAGCCAAGATTTTTCCTTTATTTTCTCGAGTGAGACGCGCAAAGATGTCTTTTCCTTCATCATTAAATTCTAAAGAAACGACAGGTGTTCCACTTGTTGGATCAAATTCAAGCCGAGCTTTCTTTAAAAATCTTCCTGTCAATTCAGTAGTCGCAAACACTTCTGCTTCGGGAGTTGTACTTGAAACACCGTCTCGAACTAATTTAAATTCCAAAAGCGGAGTTGCTCCAATAAGTGCAATTGCTTTTTCTGTGTCTGTAACTCCAGGAAGCTCAACTACAAGTTTGTAAACTTTTCGCCCTTCCACATTTGAGGTTTCAGATTGAACCAAAGGTTCCGCAATTCCAAAGGCGTTAATTCGAGTTTCAATGGTGTCTCGAAGAGCTTCCATAGCCCCTTCAATGTCTTCTGTTTGCGCTTTGGTAGTGTCTGCTTCATAAACAAGGTGTGTTCCCCCGTTTAGATCAAGACCAAGCTTAAAAGGCATATCTTTTAAAATACCAGTCTTCCCAACCTCACTTTTATATACAAAAAATCCTGCAAAAAAACCTATTAAAATAAGTATGACGGCCGTAATGCGTGTGTTATTCATCCCACCATTATATGGGGAAAATTAGGTTTGGCAAATTACAAAAAAAATACCCCAGTCTAAAAACTAGGGTGTAGGAACTTTTTCACAGACCACTTTTGTCCCTGAGCTCCAAGGTTCAACTTCCATGTTTTCCTCGCAGGCAACAAGCCAGCGATTACTTTGTTGGAGCTGGAGGTAATACTTCCTCTTTACTCCACCACCCAAAACACAAAAGATGTTTGTCCGCTCTAAGGCAATCCCAACGCTTTCACCCGAAAGATGTTTCTTGATTAAAAAAATAATCGTTGACAGAGCTTTAATGGTAGAAAGAGTTCTCTGGCCGACCGCTTCGAAAATTTCTGGGTCAGTGATCTGCCCTGAGGGATTGTTGATCGAAACAGTAAACATCGGAGGACCTTCATCGGGCGAAAGAGAGTCCAGTGTTATTGAAAACCGTTCACGGAACGGTAGGAAAGCACTGTCTTTCGATTCAAAAAATTGCCTGATTTGAAGGGGTGTAAGAAGTGGAACTTCGTGCACTGCTGTTTCCAAAAGAGTAGGCTTGGTGTGCCCACTTCTTGCGATTATTTCTCGCAACTTCCTGACTTCGTCAGGTGTTAATACGGTAGTGTCCATAGATTGTTGGGTAAGAACGATTGTTCAAAGAAAAGGATATAGGAACCCCTATTAGAAGTCAAAAATTAAAGATTTTTTAGTTCTTCTAAACTCTTTTCAAAATCTTCTTTTGGTTCCCAATCAAGAATTTTTTTTGCTAAAGAGATATCAGCAAGGGATCTGCGAGATTCAATACGAGCAGGTGTAAACTTATATTTTCCACCAATAAGTTCTGCGATTTCCAAAACAGACCTCTCCTTTCCTCCACCAATATTTATTACTTCCCCATTTCCGATATTTTCATTTTCCATAGCCAAAATATTTGCACGTGCAACATCGCGAACATGTACAAAATCTCTAGTTTGTAATCCATCCCCAGTAATAGTCAATTCTTCTCCATCTCTTTTCATACGTAAAAAAATAGGAACTACGCTTGCATATGCACCTTTATCAGATTGGCGCGGACCATAGACATTAAAATATCGAAGAGAAACTGTTTTTAATCCGTGTATTTCAGACCACAAACGACAAAGGTGTTCACCTACATATTTTTGTAATCCATATGGACTTTTAGGACTTGGTAACACACCCTCATCTGTAGGAAATTTATCACAGTCACCGTAAACAGAGCCTCCTGACGCAGAGTAAACAACTTTTTTAACACCAGCTTTCTGCGACGCTATTAAAATATTCTGAGTTCCACCAATATTGATTTCATTTGTTTCAATTGGATTTTCTATAGAATACTGCACCTGAGGAAAGGCAGCTAAATGAAATACAACTTCAGCTCCACTAAAAATAGGCAGTATTTCTTCCAAATTTCTTATGTCCGCTTTATGAAATACAGCTTTAGGGTTTAGGTTTTCTTCTTTTCCACCAGAGAGATTATCCAACACATGAACCTCGTGCCCACGTGAAATAAGCTCATCAACAATATGTGATCCTATAAACCCCGCTCCACCTGTAACAACTACTTTCATTTTCATTAATTAAATTAACAACTATTTTCCCTCTCTAAGCAAAAGAGTTTTTATAGTCTTAAGAGCAATAATAACATCTAAAACAAGAGATCTGTTTTTTATATAATAAATATCATAAGAAAGTTTATTAGTCGTCTCGTTAATATCTACACCGTGATGAGGGTGATTTTCGTGGTAAATCTGTGCCCAACCAGAAAGTCCTGGTTTTATAAGGTGGCGGATATTGTAGAAAGGGATCTTTTCTTCATAAAAAGAAACACCTGAACGCAATTCTGGCCTTGGACCAATCAAAGACTGGTCTCCTTTTATAACACTCCAAAGTTGAGGCAATTCATCAATCCTTGTTTTTCGCAAAACTTTTCCAATTTTAGTTATTTTGTTTGGAGAAGAGTTTAGTAAGTTAGTCTCATTTTTAGACATACTCCTAAATTTTGAAATAAAAATTGATTTTCCTTTGAGTCCCACCCGCTCTTGGGTAACAAAAATTGATCCACCGTCGTCTAATTTAATTAGTATGAAAACTAAAATATAAAACGGAATCGAAAGAATAAGTAGAGGGAAAGCGATCACAAGATCCATAAATCGTTTAAATACATCAAATGTTTTCTTTGAATTGTGAGTTGTATTTTCCAAAAACCAACCATGCTTCAAGCTCGACATTGGTACTCGATAGAAAATTTCTTCATATAATTTACCAGAGTCGATAAGTGAAATGTCGGTAAACATAAGATTATAAAACTTAGACAATACAGGTTGAATATTTTTATCTTTCAAATCAAGAACAATAATTTTAATACCTCTCTCTTTTATAATATTAAAAAGATTGTTTAGTTTTCCCTCATCTAACAAATCTTCAGGAGAAAAAATTTCTGAAAAAGAAAAACCATATCGAGGATTTGCGTTTATTTCTTTTTTTAAAATCTCCGCCTCACCTCCCGATGAAACCAAAATAGCTTCACTTTTTTTCTTAAATGAAAGATGTTTCAAAAAGAAAACTCTCCAAGACATTAAAAAAATGAAAGAAAGAAATACATAGAGAACGAGAGTTATTTTTGGTGTAATTCCAGAATCTCCTCCGTAAGAAAATCTAAAATAGAAAAAAGCGATGGAAATAAAGACGTTAATAGACTGAATCTTTAGTAAAATTTCAGGAATTTTGTTTCGAAAAATCACACGCCTTGTGTCATAAAGCCCGAAAATAAACATCACCAAAAGAAAGCACAAAATCAAAAAAGAGAATACGGGTACGTGTTCTTGTATTTGAGAAAATGGGAAGGTCCCCAAATTCCTTAAAAATAGTGTTACCAGGAGAGATATATAAAATATAGCTATATCCCCTATAAACAAGAGAATTGGCTCCTTTTTGTTTAAGACATTCATATCTGTAAGTGGTATAATATACTAATTAAAGCAAGTTTTCAAAGCGCGCCATGCCAAAAGAAGAAAGAATTCTAATAGTTATCACGAAGTCAAATTGGGGAGGAGCACAAAGACATGTGTTTGATCTTGCAACCACTCTGCACAAAAAAGGTAAAAATGTTGCCGTTGCCCTTGGGGGAAACGGGGTGCTTTTGTCTAAATTAAATGAGACAGGAATCAAAACCCATAGTATTTCCTCAATGGGTAGAGATATAAAATTATTTAAAGATTTTTTATCTTTTGTAGCTTTATATAAAATAATAAAAAAAGAAAATCCTACCATAATTCATTCTCATTCCCCAAAAGCAGGAGGGCTTAGTTGTTTTTTAGGAAGAATCTTGAAAATTCCAAAAATTATATACACCTCGCACGGATGGCCTTTTCAAGAAAATAGATCCTTTGCGGAACATTTTCTTATAAAAATATTTTCTTTTTTTACTGTACTTTTTAGTCACAAAACTATCGTACTTACTAAAGCTGAATTACCACGGTGGCATTTCACAAAAAATAAATTTGAAATTATTCCAATAGCGCTAAACAACATTGACTTTATTTCAAAAGAAGACTCCCGAGAAAAAATTAGTCAGCTTATTGGAAGAAAGCTAGAAGATAATGCTCAAGTTGTTGGTACAATCGCAGAACTCCACAAAAACAAATCTCTCCACACGGCCATAAAAGCGATGAAAAACATTTCTGATTCTATTTTTATTATCATTGGTGACGGCGAAGAAAAGACATCTTTACTCAAATTGATCGAAAAAGAAAATCTAAAAGATAAAGTATTTTTGGTTGGATTTATAGACGAAGCATCTAAATATCTAAAAGCGTTTGATGTATTTATCCTTTCATCTATCAAAGAAGGTTTACCTTATGTAATCCTCGAAGCAGGTCTCGCGGGACTTCCCGTGATCGCAACCCGAGTCGGTGGAATTCCTGAAATTATTGAAAACAACGTTTCTGGAATTTTAGTAAATCCACGGTCAATTGAAGAAATCGAAAAAAGCCTTATTTTACTTGGTGAAAGTAGCGTTATGAGGGAAGCTTTAGGACAAAAACTTCAAGAAAAAGTAGAGAAAAATTTCCGCCTAACTGACATGATTGAAAAAACAGAGGGTGTTTACAACAAAGTTTAGATTCCTATAAACTCATTTTTCATAGTGTCTCGGTGTGCTGGGCGAATATAATTTCTCATACCCATTAAAATTCCAAGGCCAATAAAAGACGACAGAATGTGTGAGCCTCCGTAGCTTACAAAAGGGAGTGGGATTCCCGTAACTGGCATGATCGCCATATTCATCCCAACGTTAATTATAAAATGACTCATAAACATAACAGCGAGTCCTACACAAAACAAAGTTTCAAAGTTTGTCTCTGCATGGCTAGCATTTTTTAAAATCCGTATAATCAAAACACCAAAAGAAGTAAAGAGAAAAATCACGCCCACAAAACCCCACTCTTCTGCGAAGGCGGCAAAAATAAAATCAGTCTCATATTCTGGTAAATAGTTGAGGCGAGACTGTGTACCTTAGCCAATTCCTTTCC
>CAZIMQ010000028.1:0-8375 GCA_964540495.1 uncultured Candidatus Saccharibacteria bacterium
TTTAAATGTACCAAACGCAATTGATGATGTGCTTTATGATCCAACTTTTGAAGAAAGAGATTTGTATGAACTAGAACAACCAAACAATGGTGGAATTCCAGGAGAAAGTTCTGCGGGTTATAAAGTCGATATTCCAAATGGTATAAATGTCGCTAGTAAAGGAAAACAAATAGACGTTGCAATAGCAAGTAGACTTCAAGATCTCCAAAACAACCTTTCTGCAAACGGGATCACGTGGGCAGTGACAGAAGCATACCCACCATCAAGAAATCACAAGGCGCCCTGTCACCAAACTGGCACATGTATAGATGCTAACTTTAGAGGCATAAAACCTACTGGACAAACTGTAAAACAATTTATCGACTCCGCAAGTGCTTCTGGTTTGCGCGCGGTTTATGAAGTGCACACTGATGCGCAAAAAAATTCTTTGGTCGCAGCTGGGGCACCTGCGGACAAAATAAAAGTATTAGGAAACCACATATCCGCTCCGCATTTTTCTGTATATAGTAACTAACAAAAAAAAGGGAAGTGGTGGTAAAATAAAACAATGTTAAGAAAGATTATTTTTGGACTGATTATTTTGGTTTTGATTCTAGGAGGAATTCTTTTTTTTCTATTTAAATACCAAGAAAAAACAAACCCAGAGGCAGTAAACCAAACCTTTGTAGAAAGAGTTTCTGATATTTTTCCTGTTTTAAACACAAAAGAAGAAGATAGCACATCAAGCACTACTGAGGAAATCGGAGAAAATATAGGGATAGACATTGTAGTTGCAACAACAACTATAGAAGGGGAGAGGCTCGTACCAAGACTACGAAAAATTTCTGATGAACCTGTTTCTGGAGCAACAATCATAGAAACAACTGTTTCTTCCACAACTCCAGATGGAAAAAAGTTCAATCAAAAAGTTTACGTTGTACGTTTCATGGAAAGAGCAACTGGTCATATTTATGATCTTGCTTACAATTCAAACTCAAAAAACAAAATTTCAAACACAACAATCCCAAAAATGCACGAGGCTCTTTTTTCAAATGATGCAAAAACAATAATCACAAGGTTTTTGGGAAACGATAACGAAACAATCAAGACATATTCTATTGCTCTCACAGATCGAATAAGAAACGCTTCGACAACCCCTGAGGAATTAATGTTAAAAGACGCAAAACTAACTCTATTACCAACAAACATTAAAGAAATTAGTCTTTCTCCAGACAAAACAAAGATCGCTTATTTAATAAACACAAACACGGGGTCAAAGGTTGTAGTTAGTAGTTTGGATGGCCTAAACTCTGCAACTATTTTTGAATCAGATCTTCAACAATGGCTTTTGTCTTGGCAAGAAACTGGGAGAATTACACTTTCTACTAAACCTTCTGGGTTTTCAGTAGGATTTTCTTATTTATTAAATTCTGGTACTGGGGCACTTTCGAAAATAATTGGTAACAAAACAGGATTAACAATTCTTTCCTCTACAGACCTTTCTTACCACTTACTCGGTATTGGAGGACAAAGACCTTTACTTTCCATACTTAACCCAAAAGACCAATCTGAAACATCTTTATCACTTAGAACTTTCCCAGAAAAATGCACATGGAACAAAATAAATAAGACTTCAGTGTTTTGTTTTGTTCCATCAAACATAGAAACATCAACATATCCAGAAGGGTGGTACCTTGGAGCAATTTCTTTTAGCGACAACCTTTGGAATATAGATGCCCCAACAGGGAAAACAAACCTATTAGCAAGTCCTGTGAGTGAGGCAGGGGCACAAATAGACGCAATAAACCCGATTCTCTCAAACGATGACAAATATTTAATTTTTACAAACAAAAAAGACCTTAGTCTTTGGGCAATATACTTAGGAGGAGAAAAAATAATAGAGGCGACTAGCACGCCTGATTTTTGACCTACAAAAATCACCCCGCAAGAATTCCTATAGCGGAGCTGTAGGAATTTTGTGGGGCTAGAATATAGAATCAGGAATCTAGATTTTAAATCTTGGTATCAAGAATATCAAAATCAGAAACTGTTCCTTGTGGAACAAACCTGACAACAAGCTTTCTTTCTTTTCCTTCTCCTACCGACTCCGTTTTTATACCAGATATTCCATCAAGAGCTGCGTGAACAATTCTTCTTTCATAGGAAGAGAGCCCTTCCATTTCTACATCTACTTTAAAATTCTTCGCTCTTTCGGCAACCATTTTTGCCTTTGCAACAAGTTGATTTTCAGCTCTTGCTAAAGCACCATTTACATCTATAAAAAATCTTGATTCTTCACCGAATATTTTTGCAAGCATTCTTTTTAAAAGGTGGGAGAAAGCTTCATATTTTTCATTTTCTCTACCCACAAGAGAGAACTCGTCTCGAGTTTCCACGCTAATTCTATAAGATCCATCTTTCTCTTCTACAGAAACAACCGCGTCATTAACGCCGATTTTTAGAGTCAAATCTTTCACCAAATTGATTATTTTCTCACTCATACTACCAATACTACTCAGGCTTTTGCCTTAGTCAACTATTTACTTTTTTTAAGACTTCTTTTAACAAAAATCTCCTGGACAGTCATAAAAATGTTTCGAGTAGACCAATAAAGAGGGAGGGCCGCTGGAAGAGTTGCACCTATAACTCCAATAACCACTGGGAAAACATATTTCATTTGCATGTGAAGAGATTTTTGAAAATCGTCTCCAAAAGTTCTGTCTTTGGGGTCTTTTTCTGTTGGTTTAAGGCTTGGTGTTGCCACATAAGCTTGGATAAACTGGGTAACTCCAGAAATTACAGCCAAAACAATACTTTTTTGTGTGATATCTAAAATACCCAAAAAATTCATAGACACGTTCTGAGGAACCGGAACAAAAGAGTACAAAATATCTGTTTTGATCATTGGAAGACCTCCTTTCCAGAAAATGTAGTACAGAGCAATAAGAATTGGAATTTGGATTAAAACAAAGAAAATCAAAGAAAATGGATTGATCTCATGTTTTTTATAAAGATCTATCATCAAACGAGCTTGTTCTTCTTTTTTATCCTTAAAATTTTCTTTTATACGCTTTATTTCAGGTTCTATTTCTTTAAGCTTAATCTGGGTTCTGATAGCCTTCTTGGACACACCGAAAAGCAACAAACTAACTAAAATAGTAAGCAAAACTACACCCACACCAGCGTCTTGGTGGGGAACAAGGTCAATTATTCCAACTAAAGCATTATAAAGAGGGTTGTAAAAAAAGGTGTTAAATATATATGACATGTGGTTATTCTACCGCAATTTGAACACAAACGAAACAAACTAACAGAGTTCCTCTCCAGCTTTTTTGACTTCATTTTTTAAATCAGAAAAAATAGCCTCATTTATAGTGTTTTTAGCAAAAAATATATATTTTCCAGGCCCAAATAGCGCTTTTCTTGTACATTCCCGAAGCCTTCTCTTTGCTTTATTCCTTAAAACCGCCTGTTTATACTGTTTTTTTGAGACCACAAAGGCAAATTTTGTTGTTTTTTCAGTGTTTTTGAGCCAAGAAACAGAAAAAAGGGAGAAATTTGTTCTTCTCCCCCTTGAAAGCACTTCTTCGATTTCTTCCTTAGTAAGCCTGTTTTTTCTAGGCATAAAGGCTTAATTAAACCGTAGTAAGCTTTTTTCGGCCCTTTCTTCGACGCGCCTGAAGAGTTCTTGCGCTTTTTCCTCTAAATCCAACAGATTTAGCTCTTTTTCGTTTTTTTGGTTGGTATGTTCTTGACATAGTAGGAACATACTAGCACAGGGCTTTAAAAAAATGAAGGGAGGGAAGAGTTTTTCTCAAAAAATAAGTTTTCCACATGTTATCAACATACTTATGGACATTGTTGAAGTCGACGAACCATTTAACTAAACTATAATAGATAAAACTTATGGAAAACAAAGAAATCTTATGGCAAAAAGTTTTAACTGAGATTGAACTTACTGTTTCTAAAGCTAATTTTACTACTTGGTTTAAAGATACTTTTCTTTTGAAAGTAGAAGAGGGGGTTGTGTACATTGGAGTTCCAAACGCTTTTGTAAAAGACTGGCTTGGAAACAAATACCACAAACCAATATTAAAATCCTTACGTGACGCAGACTCTGGAGTGCGCGGTGTGGAATACACAATTGTAAAAGATGAGTCTAGAAGAAAAATAGATGAGAAAGCTAAAAAAGAACAAGAGATGCACGAATCTCTTCCTCTTTCTGATCTTTACATAAACAAAGATGATAATCTAAACCCGAGGTATACATTTGAAACTTTCGTAATTGGCCCTTTCAACGAATTAGCACACGCGGCCGCTCAAGCTGTAATTACAAAACCAGCTTCATATAACCCACTTTTCTTTTATGGAGATACAGGAAGAGGGAAAACCCACTTACTACAGGCAATTGGAAACCACATAAAGAAAGAAAATCCAAACAAGAAAGTTTTCTACCTTGCATCTGAGAAGTTTTATAACGAATACAGTCAGGCTGTTCAGGAAGGGAAGATAAGCGCTTTCAAGGATAAGTATAAAAAATACGATCTTTTTATAATGGACGACATTCAATTCTTAGCCAAAAAAGAAAAGACCCAAGAGGAACTTTTTCACCTTTTTAACGATCTATATGAAAATGGCAAACAAATTGTTTTCTCTTCAGATCAACACCCAAATTACATAGAGGACTTAGAAGATAGACTAAAGTCGCGTTTCGTCTCTGGAATGATTGTAGATATTCCAGCTCCTGATTACGAATCAAGAACTGCGATTATAAAAAACAAACTATCCCAAAGAAAGTTTTTCTTAAAAGACGAGGCGATAGACTACCTTGCAAGTGCTGTGGAAGGCAATATTCGAGAGATTGAGGGGGTCTTAAACAGTATAGTGTGCCAAACCAACCTAAAAGGAAAAGATCTCGATATAAATGACATAAAACACCTAATAAAAGACACAGCTAAGCCGATAAAAAACGTTTCTGTGAAAGAAGTCGTAAAGGTTGTAGCTAAATTTTATGACATTCAAGAAGGAGAAATAACAAACAAATCAAGAAAGAAGGAAGTGGTAAAACCAAGACAAGTGGTGATGTACCTACTACGAGAAGATTTCAGTATCTCATACCCATCAATTGGCCAAAAACTAGGAGGGAGAGACCACACAACAGTTATCCATTCATGCGAAAAGGTAAAAAACGACCTAAAAAACGACGCCAGCCTTCTACAAGAAATAAACCAAATACGAGCAATGATATAAACTGGGGATAAATCTGTGGAAAAGTGACTTATAATTAAGGGGAGGGAGTGAATAACTTTTAACCAAACAAAACAAAACCCAAGTTTTCCACAACAAAAATATAAAATAATCAGTAAAAAACACTTAAAAACAAACATTAAAATGAAGTTATCCAGTTATCCACATATCTTGTAATAGACTTAGACTTATAAATATGAAAATAGAAATAATAAGAGAGAAATTACTTGGGGCTGTCGGTTTTGCTGAGAGGGTAGCTGGAAAGCACGTCTCGTTACCTATTCTTTCGTCTATTGTTTTGGATGCTTCAGGGGATCAGGTTTTTGTAAAGGCTACAAACCTTGATTTGGGGATAGAAATTCCTGTGGCTGGAAAAGTTTTTGAAAAAGGTAGTGTTGCCTTATCTGGGGGGATTTTAAAATCCTTTCTTTCTAACATAAGTGATAAAAATGTTGTGCTTGAAGTGGTGGAAAACACTTTAAATGTTGTATCCGAGAGAGGGACTGCAAAAATAAAAACTGTACCAAGTGATGATTTCCCTCAAATACCTCAAGTTAAAGACGGGGACACTTTTTCTATTTCCTCAGATGATTTGTCTGAAATAGTAAAATCTGTAGGTTACAGTGCTTCTATTTCAACTATAAAACCAGAGCTCGCTAGTATTTTTATATTTTTAGACGGAGAAACTCTTGTGTCTGTTGCGACGGATTCTTTTAGGCTCGCTGAGAAAAGAATTAAATTAAAAAAGAAAAGTGACTTAAAGGAGCTTTTGATCCCAGAGAAAAACATCTCAGAGATTTCAAAAGTTTTTGAAGGTTTGAAAAAAGACATTGAGGTTAAGTCAAACAAAAATCAAGTTTCTTTTTTTGCTGACGGTATTCATGTCACCAGTCGAGCGGTTGACGCTGTTTTCCCTGATTATAAACAAATTATTCCAAAAGAATTTAGTTCTACTTGTACGATTTTAAAAGAAGATTTAGCTCAAGCTTTAAAGCTTACTAGTGCCTTTTCTGACAACTTTAATCAGGTGTCAGTTAGTCTTTCTGTTTCTAAAAAAACACTGTCTTTAAAAACTAAAAACAACGATGTTGGGGAAAGTGAGAATTCTATAAAAGGATCTTTTTCTGGGGAAGATGTGTCTATAAACTTTAATCACCGATATATCTACGAGTGTCTTCAGTCTATAAGCACTGAAAGCTTGTCTGTTAATTTTGCTGGGGCAAATAGACCAGCTGTTATAAAAGAAAGTTCAAGTAATAATTCTTTTACTTATTTGGTGATGCCAATGAATAGGTAATATGAAAAACCTAAGTTCTCTTTTAGAAAGATTTAAAAATATAAGAGACCCTAAAAAAGATAGGGAGGAGTTGGCAAGAATAATGAGCTCTGTTTTGAATTTCGATATTCTAGAATCTAATATTCTTTTAACGAAAAGTGAAATAAAGGTAAAAGTTAACCCAACTGTTCGTAGTCAAATTTTTGTAAATAAGGAAAAAATAAAAGAAGAAATAAAAAAAGAGCTTCCGAAGTTTTTTAATTTTGATATAAGGTAGAAAAAAACTCCGCTTTAAGCGGAGTTTTTTTCTTAATCAACTTCTATTTCAATTGTCTCTGACTTTTGGGTTCCGTCTGTTGCTGTAACTACAGCCTTCAGTGAGTGTTTACCTTTGTCTGCGCCAAGTGAAGATGGTGTAAAGGAAAACAAGAAAGGCGCATTAGCTTTTCCAATGTAAGTTCCATCCAAAAAGTAGCTAACTTCTTTTGCTGATTTTTCCCCAGAAATTGAAACTATTATTTGAACGGTTCCAGATTTTCTCACAATATCTTTGTTTTGAGGGTTCAGAAAAGATATTTGTATTCCTCCTGGTATTCCTGCTCCTCCTGGCATAATTTCAAAACTGCCTCCAAGTAAAGATAGGGGGTATTCCCAGTGGTTAAACTGAGGGTCGTTTGCTGGGTTTCTCGGAGCGGGACCCATAGGATCATTTCTGTCTACTGAGTAAAGAATTTCATGAATTTTTGAATCTTCTGTTTGCCAAACACCTCTAAAAACAGGCTTTAATTCACTTGTGTCTTTTTCTTCTGGTCGCTCAAATTTTTCATCAGGAAGAGTTTTTAAGAGTTCGTCCATAAAGACGTGCCACATCGGAGCCACAATGTAGCCGGCAACTTTTCTGTCGATAGGTGTGTTGTCGTTGTTTCCTGCCCAAGCACCAACAGCAATCTGGGGAGTGTACCCAACCACCCAAGCGTCTCGATAGTTGTTTGTTGTTCCTGTTTTTACAGCAACTTCTCTTGTTGGAAAATACAAACTTCCTCTTGCTCCAAATATTGGAGCTCGCGCCGCGTCATCTCTTAATATGTCTGAAATTAGAAGAGTTGAATATTTTTCGACAACTCTCTCGCTTTTATCTTCCCACTTCTCCAAAACATTTCCTGTTTTATCTTTTACTTCTAAGATTCCCGTTGGAGGATTTTTTACTCCTTGGTTTGCAAAAACACTATAAGCGCTTGTCATATCCAAAAGGGTTACTTCTCCACCTCCGAGAACTAAAGAAAGTCCATAGCGTCTTGGGTCGGTTAGTGTGGTTATTCCAAGTTTTTGTGCGAACTCTATTGCATTGTCTATTCCAACTAAATACAAAAGTTTTACAGCTGGAATGTTAATAGATTGAGCCAAGGCATTTCGAAGTGTCATTGGGCCTCTAAATTTTCCGTCATAGTTGTCTGGAGAATAACAGTTTCCTGTATCTGTCATGTCAGACGGTTCACAAGATGTTGAAAATTGAGTCTTAAGGTCAAAAAGAATTGTTTCATCTGTGTAACCTTTTTCAAAGGCTAGTGTATAGACAAGTGGTTTAAAAGAAGACCCCGGCTGTCTTTTTGCTGTCACAATGTTGTATTCACCATCCACTTCTTTATCAAAGAAGTCTCTGGAGCCTACCATTACCAATATTTGCCCCGTCTTAGAGTCTATTGCTGTTAAGGCTGCGTTTGTAGCGTGGTAAAGTCTTCCGTTCTCTATGGCGTATTTTTTTACGATATCCTCAGCTTTTTTTTGTAATTCATAATCTAGGGTTGTGGTAACTCTTAGTCCTCCCTCTAAGACCGCTCGATCCCCATATTTTTCAGAAAGATATTCTCTTATG
>CAZIMQ010000029.1:0-8063 GCA_964540495.1 uncultured Candidatus Saccharibacteria bacterium
TCCGCTGGTCCTGTAGGAGAAGAAATTAAGGGGTAATCAATATCTATTTCTTCAGTTTTGTCTGGAGTAATTTCTTTAATATTCTTTTTCTCAAAAACTATTTCCCTGCTCTTCTCTTCCGCTTTAGGAGCAGTGTCTTCAGGGACAATTTCTTTATTTTTTAAAAAATAAAATCCCCCAGCAAGTATTCCAAGAACAACTAAAAGAATTAAGATTTTTTTCATTCATCTAGTATGTCAGAAATTTTTGGAAAGACAAAGTTTAGATCAAAAAGGTTACACTATTTCGATCCATTTTTGTGGCCCCGGATATTTTACTCGTCGTCACTCGTAAAATTCCATGGCCTTGGCTCGCTTGTTTTTGAAGCTTCAAAAACATAGCTCCGCCTCGCACCATACAAAAAAAATCTCAAGCAGTTGAGATTTTTTTTGTATGGTGCGCGAGAGAAGACTCGAACTTCCAAGCCCTTTCGGGCGCTACCACCTCAAGGTAGTGCGTCTACCAGTTTCGCCACCCGCGCATGAAGTTACTATACCAACTACCCCTTTAAATTCAAGCAAAAAAATATCCGCCTTAGGCGGATTACGCTTTCCTTATGACTGAAACATGTCCAGGAATATCTTGGTGTATTGAACACCCAGACACTTCCTTACCTTTAAAAGAAACACGAAAACCTTTTCTCTTTGAGAAAATAATTCTCGCCTTCTTTTCGGGTCGGCCATATTTTTTCTTCACAGAAAAAATAGCTCGGATACTCAAAAGATTTCCCTCTTCATCTTGAACAATCAAAACTTTTTTTAGAACTTCATTACGACGAGGTTGAATAGCCAACTTTAGTGTATTCATAAGTAAGCAAAAGAACTTTTTATTTGCACCGTACAAATAAAACGAGCCCTGGGATTCAGGACTCGTTTTTATTTACAAAGTGTATTGCGAAAAAGTACGAATCCTGAATTAGGACTCGTTTGGTACTGACTCTGTAGCCTCTACTTTTACAGCAGGTTCTTTTTTCATCATTTCCATTTTCATTCGCTTGTTCATTTCCTTCACTGCTTTTCTTCGAACAAAGTATAGTTTTGATCTTCGAACTTTTGATCTCTTTGTGATTTCAATTTTGTCGATAAGTGGAGAATATAGTGGGAAAATCTTTTCTACTCCGTAACCTCCTGAAACTCTTCGAACTGTGAAAGTTCCCCCAGCTTCTTTTCCGTGTTTTTTAGCCAAAACAAGACCTTCAAACATTTGAAGTCGAGTTTTTCCTTTTTCTTGAATTTTTTGATACACCTTAACAGTGTCTCCTGATCGAATATCTAGAGCCTGTCTTTCTTCTATGTTTACTGGTGAATTTGTAGATGTCGCTTTCATGCCGTTTTTTAATTTGATTCGTAGGCGCTACTTTATCATAGCGTTATGAATTTAGCAAATCATCCTCTTTTAAGCCAATCTTTGAAATCGCCCCTTTAAAATCCTCTGGGAAGGGCGCCAACACAACAGTCTCCTTACCCTTCATATCCTTGAAAATAAGCCTTCCAGCGTGCAAAGCAAGCCTTTTAAGGCCAAATACTGGCTTTTTAACAGGAGCATACAAAACATCAGAAATGATTGGGTGCCCTATAGCTTTCAAATGAACCCTAATCTGATGAGTACGCCCAGTAAGAGGCCAAAGAATAAGAAACGCTACTCCGTCTTTGCTCCCTAAAACTTTGTACCGAGTATGAGCTTCTCGCAGTTCTCCACGAGCATCTTTCCCAGCTGTCCACTTCCTGACACTGCCCAAAGCTCTAGCTATTGGGAAATCTATACTCCCCCTCTCGTCTTTAGGAACACCATTTGTGAAAGCAAAATATGTTTTTTTAATAGACCTTGATTTAAATTGTTTTTTTAAAGCTTCGTATCCTTCTTTTGTTTTTGCTAAAAGCAAAACACCTGAAGTAGGTTTGTCTAATCTGTGCACAATACCGGGGCGAGAAATTTGAGTACCATCAGAAAGTTCCATAGGTTCTCCAACATCATCCCCTACTTTAAATTTTTCTCGAGCATAATCGCTCATAGTGTACTCTTCATTCTTCCCATCTGGATGAGTCGAAATACCAGCTGGTTTAAACACCGCTGCAAAATCTGCATTTTCGTAAAGTATTTTTATATCTTTCATTTGTTAGATAATTTCTCCGGAAGCGAGCTTTCGGTGAGACTTAAGGAAAAAGTATCCTACAACAGCGAAAGTTGCAAGCGGAGAGAACCATTGTGGTATGTGTGCCCCAAAAGAATGTAGAACCATCACAGTTCCTAAAACTAAAATTGAGTACATAGCACCATTTTTAATGTAAACGTATTTTTTTATTCTTTCGATGTTTCCAACAGTAATCTGACGCAAAATTATAGCCCCTATTCCATTTCCGATTAAAATAAGTGGGATGGAAAGTGTAAAAGCAAAAGCACCCAAAACTCCATCAATTGAAAAAGTCGCATCAATTACTTCAAGATACATGATTTTTGAAATATCACTTTTATTACCCGAAAGAAGTTTCTTTTCACTTTCTTCAGCACTTTGTTTAAATCCGTGAGTCACAAAAAAAGCAGTGGACCCAATTACCGCACCGAGTGCCATGTTTGGATTTAATTTTATTGCCCCATAGACGATTACAGTGAGTAGTATTGAAACCACAGCATAAAACCACACGCCGTTGTTTAGAAAAAATTTCTCACCTGGCAAACCAAAATGTTTTTCTTCCAAAAAAAGCCAGTGGAAAAATAAAAACAAAAGAAAAACCCCTCCTCCAACCAAAAGCACAGGTGCCGTGCGTTCAATCGACGCAAGAACCGCAGGATCACTTGAAAAAGTTGCTCCCCAAGAACCGAAAAATCCAAGGGATGGATTTGTGAAAAAGACGATAAGCCATGGAAGAAAACCTCGCACAATAAACACAGCAAAAAGAATTCCCCAAAAGAGAAACCATTTACGAGCTTTTTGTCCCATAGTACTAAGGACTTCTGCGTTTATGATTGCATTGTCTATACTTGAGATAATCTCAAAAAGTACGAGCCCTCCGACAGTTAAGATAATTGTGGTTAAATCCATAAGAGTTTATTGTACACGATTTATAACAAAAATAGCACACAGGAAGTGTGCTTAGCTTTTTATTTTCCTCTCTGCAAACTGTTACGATGGAACAAAGAAAAGGGCGAAGCTAAAGACAAAAGCGAGAGCGCCCCACCAAAACGAATGGTTTTTAATTCCAAGCGAAGCTCCAACTATAAAAGAAAAGAGCAGGTTCGGAACAAAACACAAACAGTAAGTGAGTGCCGCTTCCAGCAATTCAAAAGGACCTCTTATTTCTGGATCGAGTTCAGGATCTTCTTCAAACTCTTCAGTATCGGGATCAGTTTTCATAAATGTTAAAAAACCGTATTAAAGCCTAACATAAAATAAAAAATATCGCTTACAAAGCGATAAGGTCTCCAAAAAAACTATCGAAAAGATGAAAAAGATACAAAAAGAAAACACAAGACAAAAACACAAAAGAAAGGAACGCGACAGCAGACAAAAGGAAACGTCCAAGTGTCATCTTGAGACCTAAAAGACGAGGAGAAAATTTCATAAAATCAAAAAAGTGTACCGTTTAAATAGTAGCATGGGTTTTAGTTAAACATTTGAAAAAAAACCGCTTTTGTCCTATGATGACTTTGTAAGGGCGATTAGCTCAGTTGGTAGAGCAATTCGTTTACACCGAAAAGGTCACAGGTTCGAGTCCTGTATCGCCCACAAGGAACAAATCCGCTTTTGCGGATTTTTTCTTTTGGCGATAAGAAAGCTCTTGGAGAGCTTTCGTCAGGACTCGAAGACCTTTTGAGCTAAAATTGATTTTAAGAAAATTTTAGCCTAAAGGTGTACTGCTCCTGTAAGGAGAGAGTTCCTGTATCGCTCACATCTTCATAAAATTGACAATATATTTATTTAAATATATTGTCTTTCTCAGATGATATGAAAACCGACACCTATAAATTCAACGCCACCGCCTGGTGGGTACTTGAAGCAGTAGAAAAGAGTCTGAAAGAACAGTTCTCTGAAGCCAAGACAACGGTCCATAAAAACCCGTCCCAGACAACCAATGGACACATCGAGGTTTCAAGCTCAACCGATGGGATTTTGGAACGTGTCCGAGATTTCATCAGTCGACACAGTCTCTACAAAATCCATTTTCACCTACAGTCCACTTAACAGTGGACTAATTTTTTTATTTATTATTCATATTCTTTAATTTATATTTCACAAACTGATACGACAGAATAGGTACCTCAAGTAAACAAAACCAAACAATAAACCATGGCATTAAAACTGTTAATATTTCCATCCAATTATAAATACCAAGCTCAGGATTCCCAAACTCTCCGTTATTATTCGTAGACATCATCGCCTCAAAAAATGCCCAAGATGATAATCCAAGTATGCCAAGAGCAATTGTATGAGGGAGTATAAATATGATTTTCATATTATAAATAATATCACCATTCTTTTAGTCTAATAAGATCTTGTGGTCAGGAATAATTTACGCGTCGTCGCTCGTAAACTTTCACGAGTCTCCTCCCCGCTAAGCTATCTCCTTCGACTTAAATTTTGTCAGTCACAAAATTTAAGTCTGTTCTACGGAAGGACTTATATTTTGATTTATCAAAATATGTTGAGCACTAGTTTTTACTTAAAGCTGTTCCAAATTACAAACTTTTTAAAATCTATTGATTTAATAAATTTTGTTTTTCTATAGCCTTATCTACTTCATCCAAATCTCCTTCAATAGCTTCCTTGATCTCTTTTTCCTCTTTTGATAGCACTCGGCTATGTCGAATATTTTGTAAGATATTGAGATGTTTTTCGAGACGCTTTTTTAGTGAAAGTAATAATTTTGTATTATCTCCTTTAGCTAAAGAAGTCCGCACTTTTAATCTATTGAGAACTTTATTGTAATGACGTCCAAGTTTAAACGCACCAAGAACCAAAAGCGTAGAAACTGATAGAATTATTATAATCACATAAACTATTGGAGCAGAGAAAGATCCTATTGTAACTAATAATTTACTATCAGCAGATTGAGTTTGTTGTACCTCCTTTTTAGCTGTTACTTGGAAAGTTCCGAGTGACTCAACACTATTACCAGCACGATCTACTGCGACTAATTTCACACTATTAGTTCCTGGAACATCTACTGTTAGGTTATAATTTCCATTCTTAAAATCTGTAGCTAAAACTTTCTTTACCAGTAAATCATTTATATATATTTCATAATATTCCAAACCAGAAGTCTCATCTACAATGTCTGCATTAATATCTAAGACTTTTTTATCATCGTCATAAGAAAAAGAAACATTGTTTTTTACCGGAACAACACTGTCAATTCTAGCAATATAAGTACTAACTGGACCCCAATTTCCATCTTTGCGAGCACGAACTTTAAAATACCAAATTCCATCTTCCAAATCCTTTATAGAGCTATCAATTTTTCTTTCACTTATAGCTGGACTAAATGTAACTCTTGGAAGACTTGTTATGTTGTTATCAATACTGGTTTGCACAGCATCTACTCCTGTTGGTATTTTCCATTTAAACACTGGGCTATTGTCCTTGTACCACAATTCCTGAGATTGGTGAGTTGGTGATGTGATTTGTAAAGCTGTGACCAGAGATGGTGGTTGAGAAGGTGTTGGAACTTCCTCAACAACTGGAGCCACTTTTCCAATAATAGATATTGTTCTACCTTGTTTATTATTCAAAACATCAGTACCAAGACCGTCATTAGCACGGACAGCGGCGCTAGAAAAAACAAACTCTCCCTGACCAATTTTTTTTGCCCTTACCACAAAAGAAACAACCAAACCTTGTCCTCCGTTAAATCCTGGGGTTGGTAAACCTCCGTTAAAGGTAATAGTCCCCGCTGAATTAGAAAATACAGGATCTTCTACCCATAAAGAAAAAATAGAACTGCTCTTACTTACCGAAATTACATCAACTAAATCTGTTGGAAACTTTATAACAGCCTCGGCATTATTTATAGAAAAATTTTCAGAATTTACAACAACACTCATTGTGGCCGTGTCACCAACCGAAAGAGTTGAGGAGTTAGAATTTATTTTTATAGTCGCAGCATCCACAAAGCCAGTACTAAAAAATAGTCCGAGAGACAATACTATTCCAAAAAATAATATTTTATTTTTTTGTAATCTTTTTATGTACATAAAAAAGAAAGAAGATGAGCGCTAGTGCTACAAGTACTAGTATACCGTTTTTATTTTTATTAATAAATAGATTTTCTTTCTTTAAATTATTACCAAACTGATTCAAACTAATTTGAAGTGGTGCAGAAGAAATATTTTCTCTTGTACCTTTTCCATCATTAAGATATGCTGCTCCATCTACATAAGAAATATTTAAATCACCAACAATCGGTGACACAAGACGCATAGTAAAAAGCAAACCTTCACTATCAAAACCGTCTGGTACTCCCCCAGCAAAACTAATAATCTTTTCAGCTGATACATATTGAGGTGGTGTAGGCCAAAGAGGTAAAACAGAGTTACCGTTTTCAATCTGAACAGACAAATCCTCAGAAACTGGTCCAGAAAAAATTAGGTTTCCTTCTACAACATTTATTTTTTTTGACTGAGGATCAACACGGACCTCAACTACCGCGTCTTTACTGTCCACAGCTCCATCAGAAATAATTTTAAAATTTAATTGAGCAGCAAATATACTTTGTGGAATAAAAGCAAAAAATAAAACTAAAATACCGACAATAAAATTATTTAAAAATACTTTGAACATAATTATTGTTTTTTAAATGCGGTTGGAACCTTACCCCACTGATAAAGCAAAATCGAGAAGTCCACTGAATCAACTTTACCGTCATTGTTCATATCCACACCAGGATTTTTAAATGGCGCTAAAGTCTTCCAGAATGCGAGCATAATGGAAAAATCAACTGAATTTACTATACCATCACCACTCAAATCAGCACCGACAATCATACCCTTCGTTGTCGGCATTGATGATGTGATAGATGATCCACCACCGCCTCCACCGCCTCCTCCACCGCCCCCGCCACCACTTGGTGGAGGAGCTGAAGAACCATCATCAACTGCCACAAATGATTGATTCGCTGTTGAAGAATCCGATCCAAATGTGACATTGATATGGAAATAATAATTTCCAGCTGTTGAAACAGTTGAGTTTAATGTTGTATCAAAATTTTCGAGAGGTTGAATAAGTTTAGCTGCTGTTGAACTAAACACGTCATCTCCCCCTCCGCAAAGATTTGAAACAGAATCTGTCACACACCATGTATATTGATATTCATAAGCAGTAGAACCTTCGTTAGTTATACGAATTGCAGTGCCAATAGTTGGAATAATTAAATCATTAAAACTTTGAATCAAAACTTGAGCAGGTGCACCTGGAGTAGCGCTTACCTCAGAAGACGCTCCTCCTGTTCCGACAATATTTTTTGCATAGACACGAAAATCATAAGAATTATCATTGGACAAACTAGTGACTGTCGCTGATGGAACAGTGTTTACACCATCAGTAAAAGTTGACCAAGTACCACCGCTAGTAAGTTTATATTGAACAACATAGTCTGTAAGCGCTGAGCCACCATTTGATACAGGTGCTGACCAAGAAAGATTGATACTACTGTCAGCAACTGTCGCAGCAAGGTTTGTTGGTACACCTGGCACACTAGCTGGGGTTAAACCAATACTTGAACCAGAAGACACACTTGTACCGATCGCATTTGTTGCTGTGACTGTAAATGTGTAAGTAACACCATTTGTAAGACCAGTAACAATAGCAGTTGTCCCACTTGAAGTTGCTGTCTGCCCACCAGGACTAGCGGTAACTGTATATTCAATTATTGAAGAACCTCCGTTCGAAGCAGGGGCTGACCACGAAACACTTACACTTGAATCAGCAATAGATCCCGCAACGTTTGTTGGTGCATCAGGAACAGTTGCAGGGACAACTGAGTTACTACTTGCAGATGCACTACCGGTACCAACAGCATTTGTTGCTGTAA
>CAZIMQ010000030.1:0-7627 GCA_964540495.1 uncultured Candidatus Saccharibacteria bacterium
GTTGTAGCAATGAAGTAACCAGCGAGTGCGGAATTTCCAAGAGCAGAAGAACCTTCTACTGAAAGTTTTGCGTAAGGAGAAGTTGTTCCAATACCAACGTTGCCCGCAATCAAAGTTCCGGAAAAATCTCCCGATGATCCTGTCCCAATGTACAATTTATTTGCTGCCCCACGATAAATACCTAAATCATTTGCACCACCATCCGCGCGTGTAGTGCTTCTCCACGTAATTCCTGCTCCAGATCCGAAACGTAATTCTGCCGGACCACCACTACCAGTTGTGTCGCCTATAAATTGATAATGAGCACCCAGAGCGTTTGAAGAAACAGTAATGGTTTGATTTGTACTTCCACCTAATGTCATGTAATCATTTAATGTTGCTCCAGAAGATCTAATAATTCCCTGAACATCCAATTTAGCAACGGGACTCACAGTCCCAATCCCCACATTTCCATTTTGCAAAACACTAAGTCCACTTGTACCCGCAACATTTAATCCTCCAGCAAGAGTTGAAGTTGCCGTAGTTGAAGTTGCGTAAAAATGAGTGGCCGTGAGACGGTTTGTGAAGACTCCAGCTCCTGTTACAGAAAGAGCAGTGCCTGGAGTTGTGGTACCGATACCGACATTACCTCCATTAAATAATGCTGAATAGTTAGTGCCTCCTGAGGAAGCGGAAGTCACATTTAATCCGACCGCAGTCGCACCTGCAGTATTTGCAGTAGCAGAAATATTTGCACCATATAAAATCCCAGATGAACCAGTGTTGTTTATTGCAGTAACATCAATTCCTCGACCCAAACCAGCGGAACCAGAATGTTGGTAAGTAGATGAAATGACTACTCCAGCAGCTAATGAATTAAACGTCGCTGATCCAGTTGTCTTAGTAATATTTATCGCGGAAGCATAACCACTACTCAAAACATCCAAAGTAGAAGCCGCACCTGAGCCACTTAAATAAAGAGTTGATGCATTATATACACTTTCTATATTTACTGCAGGATTAGAACCAGAATTAGCAGTAATACTTAACTTAGAATTAGGGGCTGAATTTCCAATCCCCACATTTCCATTTTGCAAAACACTAAGTCCACTTGTACCCGCAACGTTTAATCCACCAGCAAGAGTTGAAGTTGCCGTAGTTGAAGTTGCGTAAAAATTGGTTGCAGTCACTTTATCTGTAAACACTCCAGGGCCTACTACAGAGAGAGCGGTGCCGGGAGTTGATGTTCAAATTCCAAGATTAGTTCCAGTAAAAAGAAAATTTCCACTGCTAGTAAGTGTATCTGCGGAAGATGTGTAAAGAATTGTATTTGTTCCACCAAAGGTTGTAAGCCCGGTACCTCCTCTCGCAACACTTAAAGATCCAGACCAAGAAGGTGTAAACGTGTGAATGTCCCCACTTGAAGTAATTGTAAGACGAATGTTTGTGTCACTTGATGTTGCAAAAGTTTGAGAAGAGCCGTTTTGGAAAGAAGAGTATTGAGCACCAAGAGCTGTGATTCCCCCTCCGGCTCCAGCGTCAGCTCCACAAGAAAATGATCCGTTATTCCAAATAATTTTATCACCTGAATCAGCACATTCTGTTAGTCCCGCTCCCCAGAAACTTCCTCCAACTGTTAAGGCTGTTGTGGAAGCGAAAGGAAAAACAGAAGCTGTGGTAGAAGTGGATATAAAATTTCTAGCCACCACTTCTCCAGCAACTGAAAGTTTTGCGTAAGGAGAAGTTGTGCCAATTCCTACATTTCCACCATTCAAATAACTTACACCGTTAGTACTAAGAAGAACCGTAGAGTTTGCTCCAGTAGAATCATTAGCTGTTGGACTTAAAGCAAAGCTTATGTCAGCCACACCTGCGTTGTAACCAATAAACCTGTTACCACTAGCTCTAAATGTTGGTGTGCCAAACAAGCTCGATCCAATCGCAAGCGCAGGTGTGTAAATAAGATTCGAAGCGTAGATATTACCAGTAACTTCTAATTTCTGTGTAGGAGCAGCGGTTCCAATCCCCACATTTCCATTTTGCAAAACATTTAATCCAGATGTTCCCGCTACCAATCCTCCGGCAAATGTACTTGTTGCAGTAGTAGAGGTTGCAATAAATCTCTCGCCAATAATTGTACTTGTTGCAATCAGTCCTGTGCCACTTGACCAAGCTGACATCATTCCTGCGATTCCGTTTCCTGTGAGTGTTCCTGATCCTGTGCCTGTTCCTACACAAACTCCGTTAATAGAGAAACATCCGCCAGTTAGGTTGAAACCGTTTGAAGCAGTTGAGGTTGCAGTAGAGGCACCTGTTAGATTTAAATAGGTTCCTTCGATACCTCCACCAAATGTAGTTGTACTCGTGTTTGTAAATCGATTTAAACCACTAAAAGTATTTGCATCTGTAAGCAGTGTAGTTGATGCACTAGAACTTGATCCACTTCCTGAAATACACACTCCGTTAATAGAAAAACATCCTCCAGTTAGATTGATCCCATTTGCAAATGTTGATGACGCAGAAGTTGATGTAACGTTAAGTAAGTTTGTAGAAATTCCTCCAGCAAAAGTTGATGTTCCAGACCCAGTCACAGAAAGTGAAGTTAATGTAGCGGAACCACTGAAAGTAGAGTTTGTAATTGTAGAGCCGTCGATTGTTGTAAGGTCCACAGTCCCAGAACTACTATCGTTTGATTTTTCTAATGAATTATAAATTCTATCAACTTGAAGTGAATCAAAATCTCTTTTTGTTGAAATGATTGAAAGCAAATTTTCTGAGAGAGAAAGATACTCGGCGCGCATCTTGTTTAACTCACTTTGAAGTAACTGTGTATTCCCCTCTCTTATAATTGTAGTTTCTTTCACTCTCTCATTTAAAACAATAGAAGTAGGTGTGCTTGGTGCAGTTTCTGCAATGTATGTATTTTTTTCTGTAACATCTGAAGATTTCTCAACTACTAAAACTTCTTTTTGTTCTTTGTAGAAAAGAGGAACAAGAGGCTCAGAAAGTGTGTCGATCATCTTTCCCCAAAAAGACACGGGGGTTGCGATTGCAAGCCTGTCATAAGAATTCGGAATTTCTTCAATCAGAGAATCAGCACTTTCTCCAACCGCTTCAGGGAAATCCAAAAGAAAATTCTTCTCTTCATTTTTCTCTAAAGCAATTTCTGTATGAGAACCCTCTGTAAAAAGTACAGCGAGTTTTTTTCCAAAGTTTTCCCCTAACCGATCGACAAATTCCAGAGAAACAGAATTTAAAACAAAATGCATTCCCTCGCCTGATTTCTCAAAACCTCTAAGCCAGAAATTTCCAAGCGCTCTAAAATTAGAAGCTACATAGAGACCACTCTCTCCAACTTTTTTAAATCCTTCTAAATAAAATTCTCCCGGAAAAGAAAGTGCTTTTTTTGTCTTTGAAAGAAGTATACCTCCATTAAAATTTTCAAAACTAATTAAAGTCTCAAACTGATCACCTGAAAGATTAGCACTTGCAAGCTCCACAGTAGAGTCTCCTGTTTTTTCAAAAAGAGAAATCCAGGATCTTCCAGAAGTATCTAAAACAATTCTTAAGTTTTCTCCAAATCCCAAAACTGTTCCCCCAACAGAAAAATAAATTTCAGAGACTCTAAAGAAAAGTGGTTGGTAAAATTTTTGAAAATCAGAAACAAAACTATTTTTTTGCTTTGTTAAAATTTCTACATTTTCTTTTTTCTCTTCAACTGAATTTTCTGAAGCAAAAAAAGCAGTAGCTCCACTTCCAAGATTTTTTAAATTATCTGAAAAAAAGTTTTGTTTATTTTGAAACCCAAAAACTCCAGCAACAAAAATAGAAATAGCGAAAGTTGAAGCTACGACAATTTTTAAATATCCGTAGTGAACATATTTTGAAGGAACTGAAACTCCTGAAATTTCATAGACCTCAGTTTCAACAAGAACTTCTTTTGGAGCGATCTCTACTGGTGCACTAACCACCTCAATAGTGCCCACCTTGACGTCTTCACTTTTTAGAAGTCCGTACTCTTGGTACTCTTTTGAGAAAGTTTCTGAAAGTTCCTTCCTTCTTTCTTCTTTTTCGATAGCAACTAAAGTTGAATATTTTTTTACAGAATCAAAGTCTACGTACCAGGTTCGTCCAACCATTTTTGCATCCAAACGACCCTCTCGGCAAAGCTTACCAACATAGTCGTTTGTATAGCCTAAAACTTGGCCAGTTCGTCTAGACGACAAGAATATTTTTTCACCAATTTTCAACTCTTCCATGTCACTTAATTTTACTAGAAAAAGACCCTCTTTGTAACCTTTTTTTATTATAAAAAAATAAAATTATTTTTTTATCGCTTTGACGATAAATCCATATATTTCAACGAAAAACAACAAAGTCATTGATACATGGAAAGTGTTACCAAAATCAGCCCAAAAAGAACCCAAGATATGAAACGGCTCATGAAACTATTGAAAAATATAAAGATATCGTCTGTTTTTTTTAACCCAAAGGCGCTTGGTCAACAAAAGGGTTTTAAATCAAAAAAAATAATGACCAAAACACTCAAAAACATGGACCAAGGTAGACAGAGAAACGATCTAAAAAACTCCCAGAAAATTTTCTTTTTTTACAAGTTATCCACAGACAAAAAAACTTTTTTCAAAAAACCAGAGATTTTTAATAAAAAAATCTATTAATTTTGAAACAATTAACCACCTATTTTTTTCGTTAAACACGCCCACTTTTTTCAAAATATTTTTTTTATAGCTTAAAAATTACAAATAATTTATACAAAAATAATGAAATAAAAATCAAAAAAACTTAAAAAACTGATCAGAAAAACTTTTAAAAAACACCCTGTTTGAAAATTTTTTTTACTTTACTTAAAAGAAAAAAGGAATTACAAAAAAATAGTTCTAATGATTATCAAATTTATTTTTGATAAAAAGCCTTATACTTTTTTTCATTTAGAAAAAAATAAAATCCCCCACTCTCTTTTTACACCAAGTCAAAAAAAAATTTACTGTAAAAATAGATTGATGTCTCAAGAAAATCTACATGCTAAATTTTGGCATGTTTGGAGACTCTTTTTTTAAACCTCAATCCCTGGTTATAAAAAACCACAAAATAAAAAACATCAACCTGTCTGTTTTTTTATAATCAATGAATTACAAAAAACTAAACATTTACAAAACTACCAAAGTGTTATATTTGTATTTTTATAAAAAACACAATCCCCCCCATGTTAGATCAAAAATTTTTTAGAACTTTTACTGTCCCCTACCCAAAAAATCTTTCGGCATTATTTTGTCATACAAATTAAATATGCGAGATTTACAAAAACAAAAAAAGTTTGAGCGTCTCGCTCAAACTTTTTTTTAAAAAATAATTTCTAAATTATTTTGTTAAAATTTTTGGCTCACCTTTTGTAACCAAAACAGTGTGTTCAAAGTGCGCACTTCTTTTTTTATCACGTGTTACAAAAGTATATCCATCACTTAACATTTTTACTTTTCCACTTCCCTCACAAAGCATTGGTTCGATTGCTAGAGTCATTCCTTCTTCTAAAATAACTCCCTGACCTCTGGCAGAAAAATTTGGCAGAAACGGATCTTCATGTGGTGTCTTTCCAACACCGTGTCCTCCTAAATCTTCTGCTGGAGAAAAATTATATTTTTTTGCAACCTCTGCAATTGCAAAACCAAGATCTCCGGTTTTATTTCCAACTCTCGCCATTTTAATAGATTCCAAAAGTGCTTCTTTAGTTGCCTTAATCAACAACTTTGAAACTTCATCGACTTTTCCAACAGCAACAGTCCGAGCGCTATCTGTAAAAAAATTTTTATAACAAATTCCAGTATCAATTGAGACTATGTCACCGTCACGCAAAATTTTTGGGTGTTCATTTGGAATCCCATGAACAACCTCTTCATTTACAGACACACACAAAGCGGCTGGGTACGCACGCCTTGCCCCGTGAGGTGTGTAGCCCAAAAACGCTGGAGTAGCCCCAAACTCTTTCATAAGCCGTCGAGCTTCTTCTTCTAGCTCTAAAGTAGAGACTCCTGGAGCAATTTTTTCTTCAAGTGTAGTCAAAATACGCGCAAGGATCTTACCCCCTTCTTCCATAAAACCTAATTCCTCTGCTGTTTTTTTTACATACATAGTTTTAGACACCAAAAACCTTAGAAACTATCTCTTTGTGTACATCTTCAATAGATTGCTCCCCATTGATTTCAAAAAAGGAGACCTTTTCGTCAGATCGGTAAGCCTCTACCACAGACGCAACGTGCTTATCAAACCAATACATACGTTTTGCTACAGCTTCTGCAGTATCATCAGTACGACCTCGAGCCAAAAGCTTGTCTGTAGCCCAAGAAGCTGAAACATTCATAAAAACAATATTTACACTATCAAAATCAAAGACCGTCTTCTCTTCATAAAAATAATGCAGAGTGTCAAAAATCGCCTTCTCAGCAAGTGTTCTAGGTGAACCATCGACAATCATGTGTTGATTTTCCTTATAATCACGACAAACTACGTTTGCCCACATCATAGACGCCAAAAAAGAAGGGACAAAATTTCCAGCATCAACAATCGGTTTTACTTTGGAAGCTGTATAAGTTTCACTTTCAATAAGTTTCCGAAATTCATCACCAGTAGATACGTAAAAAACTCCATTGTCAGGATTTTCTTTTTTTAGATACTCTGAAAGTAAGGCTGTTTGAGTACCCTTACCACAGCCACTTCGCCCCAAAAATACAAATAGTTTAGCCATATTAAGATAAAGTTAGATTGTAATTCATCCCGATCCAAATTTTGCTTTTTCAATTCAAGCAAAGTGTGGGCACCTAAGTAAACTCAAATGACCCCACACTTTGCGAAACACATCTTTATTATAAGGAATTTTAGTATTTATTAAAAATTTAGTAGCAAAATTTTTAGCCGGGATTAATAAAAAATAGTCGCTATTGCTCGTTTTTTTTATTAATACTCCCTCATTGCAATCTGAGCATCGATCTTCTTTACAAGGTCGATCACTACAGAAACAACAATTAGAAGCGCTGTGCCTCCAATAGCAAGAGATTGGATACCAGAGAGAGCTCTAATGATAAGAGGAAGGACCGCAATAAGCCCTAGGAACAATGCTCCAACAAGAGTGATTCGAGTTACTACTTTTCCAATATGCTCTGCTGTTGAAACTCCTGGACGAACTCCTGGAATAAAAGCTCCATTTTTTTGTAGGTTTTCTGAGATTTGTTTTGGATCGAAAGTAACAGCTGTGTAGAAGTAAGTAAACAGAAACACAAGTACAAAATAAAGACCTGCGTAAACCCAGTTATTTGCAAGCAAACTCAAGATTTTTTCCGCAACTGTAGTTACAGTAGGATTTGAAACTGAAGTAGTGATGAAGTTTAGAATCATTTGTGGGAACAAAAGCAAAGAGAGAGCGAAGATAATTGGGATCACCCCAGCTTGGTTTAGTCGAAGTGGGAGATATGTAGATACACCTCCGTAGACTTTATTTCCACGCATTCTTTTAGCATAAGTAACAGGAATTGGTCTCTCAGCTTCTGTGATGAACACAACAGCATAGATTGTAAACAAAGCTAGAACTGCAAAAGCAAGATACATTGGAATTTGGCTTTGATCAAAAGAGTACAGT
>CAZIMQ010000031.1:0-7574 GCA_964540495.1 uncultured Candidatus Saccharibacteria bacterium
GATGACAAGCGCGTTGGTCGGGAGTTCGTGGATGGTCTCTCCATTTATGAGGACAAGGCCCATCGCAATGTAGAAAGAAACAAAGGAGTGTTTGTGTCCTTCAGTTTTTCTACGTTTCGGCACTTTTTCAAGTCCGTGTGGACCTGTTGCCAGGTATTGTGCAGAATCATGAGACAGTGCAATGACTGTGAATGGTCCGATTTGAGTCGTCATGTTTTTGTTCTGTTGGAGTTAGTTTATCCGTTTATGATTATATTTTTAATAAATTATTATGTAAACATGTTTAAACATATTGACAACATGGAATTATTTTGTAAGATTGTTCTATGAAAAATGAATTTTTAGGAGAAAAAGAAAAGAGAGTTTTTGAAGTTATTTCAGGTTTCGGGCCTTCCACAGTGTCGCAAATTTCTAAAGACACAAGTTTTAACAGAACAGCACTTTATCACACCCTTAGTCTTCTTGAGGAAAAAGGGCTTGTCTTTCAAATCAAAAAAAGTGGTACAACTCTTTTTCAGGCTATTTCGCAGGAAGATTTAAAAGCATGGTCAAAACAAAATATAAATTCTTTAGAAAAGGATTTAAACAACTTTATTGATTCTCTTAAAAATAAAAAACAGCCAGTTCTTCATTCGGGAATCAGGTATTTTGAAGGAGTTGAAGCTCTGAAAAAACTTTATGTAGAAACTTGGAGAGAAAATAAAGAAAAACAAATTTTGGCAATAACGGATTATAAAAGAGGATATGAGACTGCTAATGATTTTTTTGAAAAAGAATATTTTCCCATGAGGGTTAAAGCTGGAGTTAAAGTAAAGAGCCTTCTTTCGTTAGACGCATATGGGAAGCGCGACATAAAAAGGACCAAAGAGCTTCTTCGTGAGATGAAGTTTTTAGATGTCTTTAAAGACCTTGGAATTGAGATAAATATTTTTGATGACAATTTAGCAATTGTTGCTTTTGATGAAAAAAATCCAATGGGGATGATCCTTAAAAACAAAATTATTTCTGATGCCTTTCGAAAAATTTTTAGTTTTTTATGGCAAAATGCTCAAACAAAAAAGTAATTTAAATTTACTTACAATTTTTTAAATATCACAACTTCTCTTTTTCTCACCGATGAGTTTTAAAACTTCTAGACAAAATTGTTTAACTGAAGATTTTTTTATGAGTGCGTGACCTTCATTTTTAAATACAACCCCCTTCACATTTTTTTGATTTGTTTTTAGAAAATCAATCATTGCAACTGATTGTGAAAAGGGAACATTTCGATCATTGTTTCCGTAGCCAATGACGATTGGTTTTTTATTGTCAGTGTTTTGTATGTTCGCGTAGATACTAGCGGTTGCCCAAAGATTTTCTGGAACTTCAGATTTCCCTTTTCCAAACAAAGCAATTAAAGGAGAACCATTTACAGCGTTGAAAAGATTTCGCCAATCAGTGACAGCGTTTAATGCAAACACTCCGTCTATAAATGAAGAGTTTGTGCTCGCAATTTTTAATGCAAGATAACCTCCGTAGCTTGGACCTACTACGTATACTTTTTTTGCTCCAAGTTTTTCTTTAGCGATTCTGATTGCTTCGAGAGTTTTTTCTTGATCTATCGATCCAACGTTTTGGTAAATTGATTCACTTAAGTTTTTTCCATGACCTACACTCCCTGGGTAATCAAGTTTTAAAACACTAACCCCCGTTTCACTTGTGATGTAAGAAAGAGTAGAATCGTAAACCCCGTAACTTCTAAAAGGGTGAAGCACTTTCGAAGCCTGTCTGTGTGGGCCTCCGTGAAGCCAAACAATCAAAGTTTCTGTTCCGTTTTGTTCTTTTGGTTTCATCAAAGAACCGTTTAAATCCCCAAACTTAACTGTTTCATAGGAAATTGTTTCTAGGTGAGAGGATGCTTTGGTCTTTGGAAGAGGAAGCACACTTAATTTTTTTGTTTTTAAATTATAAGAAAAAACTTCAAATCCCTTGTTGGTTCTTTTTGAATAAAAAATTAGATCTCCTTTTTTGACGATTGCGTTTGAATAAGAAATGTCACTGTCTAGCATTGTAGCAACTCCGCCATTTAGATCTTTAATAAAAAGTTCAAAAAGGTACGGATCGTTTATGTTTGCGATGAATACAATTTTTCTATTTTCAAGTGGAAAAAATTCTCCAACAGAAAAATTTCCACCAATCACTTTTTCTCCTTCGAAGTTTGGAGTGTTTAAAGTAGAAGCGTCAATTTTATAAACAGAATTGTGGCCATCTTTGTCAGAAAGAAAAAATAGATTCGATCCTTGCCACACTAAAAGTCTGGTTTCTTCTTGAAGGGTTTCATTTGAAATTTTTTCTTCACGGATGTAAGAGGTTTGTTTTACGAGATCAACAATTTGAATGATTCTTGTTTTTCCGTCTGAGCGCCATACTCCGATGTAACGGCCGTCCTCACTTCCACGAGCTCGAAGAAGTGGAGGTAGATTTTTGTTCCAAGGCGCAAGGAGTGCTGTAACACTTTTTGATGGAGCCACTGGAATTGATTTAATTTTTTTGCACTTACTTCCACATTCGAAAACAGTAGTTTTTTCAAACTCGAGTCTTGTAACAAAAATCTTACCATCCAAAACATCGGCTTCGTCGTAAACAAGGGCAGAAGCACGAAGAGGAAGAAAAATAGAAGTAATGATTATTAAATTTAAGAGTAGGCGAAAAGACATAGATGTATTGTATGTGATTTTTGTGTTTTTTGCATCACAAAAATCATCCAGCAAGAATTTTTTAAGCGAAGCTTAAAAAATTTTGTCGGATATTTTTTTGGGTGATTTGATAGGGACCCTTATTTACTCTGAAAGAAATTTAAAAACTTTTTCTTTTGAAAGCATTTCATCTACAAAAAGTTTAATTCTTTCTTCATCAATATCTCCATAGTGAGATTTTATCGTTGCTACTTCTTTTTCTAGTTCTTCTTTTGGAACTTCAATTTTTTCTTTTTCTTTTATTGTAAGAAGTATGAGTTCAGTCTCTACTCGCTCGAGAGCTTTCGGTTTCCAATCACTTTGTACTTCTTCTTTTGTTTTTTTAATTTCGCCTAAATATTTTTCGAGCGTAGATCCTACTTTTGCAAGTTCGTGTTCAAATTCATTTGTCATTCTTTTGATTTCAGCATCTACTAAAACTTCAGGGATGTCGATTTCTGTTTCTTTTCTAATTGCGTCAATAATTTCTAGTCTCCTTTTCTGCTCCGCCTTAAAGTTTTTTTCTTTAAGAATGTTTTCTTTTATTTTTTCTTTGAAGTCGGAAACATCTTTAAAGTCTCCAAGAGTTTTTACAAACTCATCTGTTAATTCAATTTCTTCATGCGCATGATTGTGATTGTGGTCATGGTCCTTGTCGTGTTTATGTGTGTGGTGATGTTGAATTTTTTTGATCTCTGAAATTACATTTTCAATTTCTTTTTCTTCTACCACTTCTTTGATTTCACCTTTAAATTTTCCAGAGATTTTTTTGTAGTCAGGAAGTTTTACTTCTGGCATGATTGGAATTTCGGCAGTGAATTCTAAAGGAGCCCCAATAGCAATTTTTGTGATGATAATTTTAGGGTGTCCAATTGGTGAAAGAGAAAGCTCGTCTAGAATTTTTGCGTAGTTTTCTTCTATGGAAAGTTCAGCTGATTCTTCGAGAATTGTCATTTCTCCCACGTGCTCAATTAGTACTTTTTCTGGCACGTGACCTTTTCGAAAACCTTTCAATTCCACATGCTCTTTTAAGTGGTTTATGGCACTAGTTCTCTTTTGGTCTAGTGTTTCTTTAGGGATTTCCGCCTCTACTCTTATAATAGACCCTTTTTCTTTTGTGTGTTTTTTGATTTGCATTGGCATAATATTACATAAAAAGGATTAAAATAAAACCCCCTACCGAAAGGTAGGGGGTTTTATAGATTTAATGACTATTGACTGTCGAGATCCATGAGGTTTGCTCCTAGATCAATATCGACTGATGAGTCGAGGTCGTTCATAAAGTCCTCTTCTGTTGCATTCTCTGGGTCTGTTACAATATTTTCTGTGTTTTGGTCGTCTACCATTTCTACACTTTCTTTCTTTGAAAGAAAGAAGAAGACTGCTCCTGCAATAAGGATAATTACAATTATTGCAATACCAATCTTTGCCCCAATCCCTTTATCTTGGTTAGGTTGTCCTCCAAGATTGTTTACAGGAGCTACGTTGTTTGTGTTCTCGTCCATATTTTTTTTGTTATTTATAAATAATTTAAGTGACTAGTTTGTTTTTTCTGGTGTAGAAGATGATGTGCCTTCTGGTTTTTTTGGAATCGGAAGACTTTTAATAACTTCTATGTATTTTTCTTTTGCGATTTTAAGTGCGCCATGAGCTTCTTCGATAGCGCTTTTTAGAGCTTCGTTTGAAACACCTGCTGAATCATCTACAGCTTCTGTTGAAGCAGATTTTGTTTCTTCCACTGCTACCTTTGCTGTTTCTAGTGCATCTCGAGCTTCTTCGATAGCGCTTTCAGCTTTTGATGTGTCTAGTCCTTTTGCTTTTCGAGCTGCTATAGCGGCACTAATTCTAGTATCAAAAGCTTTTAGTCTTTCGATTGCGCCAATAAGACGTTCAAAAACTTTTCCAATTGTTTGTTTAATTTTTTCTTTTCTTGCTTCATCAAGAATTTCTTTTTTTCCTTCTTTAAATTCTGCAATTTTTGTTTTTACTTCTGTTTTCAATTCAGCTCTTTTCTTTTCAATCTCCTCTCTTGAAAGTTGTCGGATATTTTTATTCTCTTCCATCATCTTTCGAGCTTCGATTTTGATGTCTCCTTTCACTCCATTTCCTTTCAAGTCTTCTACTTTAGCTTTAAATTCTGCTCGATTTTCTTGAATTTGCCCTCGGGTATCTTTCATCTCCACTTTTCTTTCTTCTCGGAATTCCATACGATCATCTTTGATTTCAGTACGCATTTCTTGTCGTATTGGTTTTACCTCTTGCTGACGAGCGTCTTTGATCGGTCGTGGTGGGGTTGGCGACTCGGCAAAAGTAACACTAGTCAAAGCAAGCGCTCCCGCTACTGCGATCATTGAAATTTTTATAATATTTTTTTTCATAGATTTGATATTTATTTTTTTATAAATGACTTTTCTCTTCGCTATATAGTATAGCAAATTTCTGTCTTCAATTTATAATTTTGTGGATAAATTTAGGTAAACAAAAAAGCGCGGTGGGCTTTGCCCACCGCGCTTTTTTGTTTATTCTTACTTTCCTCCAAACTTTTCGTTATATAGGGTGATTGATTTCTGAAATGCTTCCACAGCCTTGTCTTTTCCTTCAAAACCCTGTACTTCTACAGTTTTGTTTTGAATTTTTTTGTAAGTTGTGAAAAAATGCTCAATTTCTTTCAGTGCGTGCTTGTTTACATCGGGTAAATCTTTAATTTCATCAAATCTAGGGTCTTCACAAGGCACAGCAATGATCTTTGCGTCTGATTCTCCGCCGTCAACCATGTTCATTACCCCTACTGGTCGTACTCGGACCAAAATTCCAGGGTGAAGCGGGTGAGTGGTAAGAAGTACTACATCCAAAGCGTCGCCGTCTTCCCAAAGTGTTTTAGGTACAAAACCATAGTCGAAAGGGTAGTCTTGGGACGTGTGCATTACTCGGTCAAGAGCAATTAAACCTGTCTTTTTGTCTATTTCGTACTTGTTTTTTGAGCCTTTAGGGATTTCGATGATTGTTGTCATCTCTTCCTCTGTTCCTGGCTCTAAATCATGCCATAGGTTCATAAATTTAGTTTAAAGTTTTTAAGTTGGTAATTTAGAAGTTTAATTATACTACATCCGTTGTTTATTCAGTAGAAATTTCGGGATCCACAGCCTCGTTATTGGTTATTTCGTCAATTTGGTCAGTTTCTTCTGTTTCTTCTTCAGATCCTGCCTTAACAATAGATTTGATATCGATTTTAAAGCCTGTAAGTTTAGCTGCGAGACGTACATTTTGGCCACCTTTTCCGATCGCTAGAGACTGTTGGTCGCTTAAAACCTCAACCATCGCTCCTTTTGTATCAGTATCAATAACTACTTTTTCAGTTTTTGCAGGTGAAAGAGCGTCAGAAACGAAGATTTCTGGGTTCTCTGACCATTCAATGATGTCGATTTTTTCTCCTCCAAGCTCACTCATAACTGTAGAAACTCGAACTCCTCTTTGTCCTACCATAGATCCAATTGGGTCAATATGGCTGTCTTTTGAATAAACTGCAATTTTTGATCTGCTTCCTGCTTCGCGAGCAATTGAGCGTATTTCAACAGCCCCAGACGCAATTTCAGGTACTTCGTTCTTGAAAAGTTCTTCTAAAAACTTAGGATGAGCTCGAGAAAGTCGCAAAAACACACCTCTTGGAGTTTCTTCTACCTTTGTAAGGAGCATTCGTACTTTTTCCCCTTGTTTATAGCGCTCTCCTGGGATTTGTTCTTCAAAAGGAAGAATTCCAGAAGCTCGTCCCATGTCGAAATAGACGTTTCCTCGCTCAATTCTTTGTACGCTTCCTGTGACAATTGAGTTCTCTTTTTCTCCAAATTCCCCGTAAACAGAGACTTTTTCAGCTTCTCTAATCTTTTGGATAACCACTTGTTTAGCTGTTTGAGCTGCGATTCGTCCGAAATCGTCCTTACTTTCAAGAGGGAATATGATCTCACTGTCGATTTCAGCGTCTTTTTTGATTTTTTTAGCGTCCTCTATAAATATATGGTGCTCAGGGTTGTATCGAACTCGCATATCGTCTTTTTCGACGATTTCTTCCTCGTCCATGATCATTTGGTCACGGTCCACCACTACTTTTACTTGCGAAAAGGTAGCAGCTCCACTCTCTAGGTCGAATTTTGCTCGGACAATTTGTCCTTTTTTACCGTATTCTTTTTTGTAAGCTGTAGCTAAAGCAAGTTCTATTGCTTCGATTACTTTTGCTCTTGGAATTCCGCGCTCTTCCTCAAGTTGAGAAAGTACTGAATGTATTACTTTTATATCAAACATGTGATTAATTTGGTTATTTTGTTAAATTTTAAACAAAAAATCCGCCATTTCGGGGCAGACTGTTCTCGATCGCTGTATATCCACATATTACTATTTTGGAGATATTTGTCAACAGGGTGTATAATTGAGACATTATATATATTTAAAGCTCATTTTTATTATGTTTAAAAAAATATTTCTTTCTATCTTCTCGCTTTTTTTCCTGTTTTCGATAAGTGCTCATGGGCAAGAAGTGGTAAATGCATCAACTGATTTCATTTCAGAAGTTTCTTTGTCTCAATCAGAAATAGAAGGAGGTACTACTGTTGATGTGCCTATTTCTTTGAAAGGTGAGATTACTACCGATGCCAATGTTTTTGTGGAATATGGTGTTGCTCGAGAATTAAAAAAAGGTTATATAACTTTTTTTGAAAATCTTTCAAGAGAAGTGGTTTCTGCTCCTGATTTAAAAGATAAACTTGTTGTCTCTGTACCAAATATAGTAAAAGCTTCCAAAGATTCTTACGTTGTGTATGTAAAAACATATAAAAAAGATAATCCGGATTCTGAACATTTTGTAACTTC
>CAZIMQ010000032.1:0-7541 GCA_964540495.1 uncultured Candidatus Saccharibacteria bacterium
AATCCACTACTTTCAGAATAACCCGCTCCTCCAGGAGCGATAACTGGGTCCAAAACCTTAAAAGAGCTCGATGTGAATTCATCTGCTAAAGAAAACGGGGCAAAAAAAAGAGACAGAATAACAACAAACAAACAGATTTTTGAGCTAAAAGAAAAATTCATATTTATACCTTTAATAATATCTCAAAATAACAAAAAACGCATGAGGTAAATCATGCGTTTTTTTGTAGTTTAAATTAATTTCCCAGATTAACAGAAGCAACTTCAACAATCACATTTGCGACCGGATCATAAAGATATGCTTTTCTAGCTACAGTATAAAGCAATACCTGATCTCCAACTTTCGCTTTTGCAAAAAACGGTTGGTCTTTTAAATTTTCAATACTTGTAATTTCAGCAAGAGTTGGCAACTCTCCTTTAGGAAGGTCAATTAATTTTTCCACTTTCATAACCAAACTCTCAATCTTTTCTCTATTTAAAGCATCTGGATTTTTAGCACTTGAGCGATATTGGAGAAAAAAGAACACACTCAATAAAACCGCAACTACCAAAAGAATAGTAATAATCTTTGTAATTTTTTTACCGCTGTTTTCTTCTCCAGAAATATTTATATTTTCTTCAGACATTTTTTTAAAAATATTATTTTAATTAATTACCACTATCTAAATTGATCGGTGCAACTTCTAAAATCTTGTTCGCAACCGGATCATAGAGAAATGCTTTTTTTGACTGGGGATAAAGCAAAACTTTGTCCCCTGTTTTAGCCTTTGTAAAGAAAGGCTGGTTTTTCAACTCTTCTGGGTCACTTACTGTTGCAATCACCGGCACTTCTCCTTCAGGTAACACAATAAGCTTTCTTACAGTAACAACCAACTCAGCTGCTTCTTTCAAATTAGCATCTTCTGAAGAATTTCTAACGTCAGAATTTTTTCCATAAAAATAAATAGCGAGAAACACAAACAAAACCAACAAACTAATTAAAATAATATTTTTTTTATTTAACATATTTTTATATATTTATTTTTGTCCATTTACGCCTAAGGACGATGCGTTTATAATTAAATTATCACTTGGATTATACAGAAAAACTTTTTGAGCTATTCCGTAGAGTAACACAACGTCTCCTTTCCTGGCATCGGCAAAAAATGGCTGATCTTTTAACATATCTAAATCCTCTACGATAGCAAGGCTTGGTAACTCATCCTTTGGTAAATCGATAAGCTTTTCTACTTTTGCCACAACTTCTTTAACTTTTTTTTCATTTTGAGCATTAGGATTTTGACTAAGCCTCTTTGACTGAATAAATAAAAAAATTCCGATCATGCACACAACAACTAAACAAATTGAAATAATCTTTGTAAAATTTAATGTTTTTTTCTTATTTTTTAATGGTTCTACCGAATCTAAAGCTTCTACGGTTTCTAAAGTCTCAACAAACACTTGTTGTTCTTCGACAACCGAAGCTACCTCTTCTTCAAAGACTGGGATTTTTTTCTTACGAGGCATGTTTTTTATTTTTCTTCATCTACATCTTCTAATGCACTATCGATTTCCCCTCCTACATTTATAGGTGCGACCTCAAGAACTTTTTTTGCTACAGGATCATAGAGAAATGCTTTTTTTGCTACCGGGTACAGAAGGACTTTGTCTCCTATTTTTGCTTTTGCAAAAAAGGGTTTATCTTTTAATTTTTCTGGATCACTTACAGTTGCCACAGTTGGAATTTCCCCTTTAGGAAGCAAAATATATTTTTTAACTTCTGAAACCAGATCCTTAGCTTCTTCTTCTGCCAAAGCGTCTGGGTTAGCTTGTAGTTTTGTATTTTTCTGGTGTAAATACACAGTAAAAGACAAAGCCACGATAAGTAAAATAATCAAAATAACATTTAATTTTTTTCCAGAAATAAAATTCATATACACTATATTAACACAACAAAGAGATCTTAAAAATCTTATTTGTACTGACTATGGATTTTACCGTAAACAAACTCAGACACGTCTTGTATTGACGAAATAAGACCGTTTACTTCTACTCCCCTAGTCATAACGCAAATTAAGTAAGGATGATTTGGATAATAGACAATTCCGCAATCATGAAGCTGCTGGAGACCATCCTGTGTCTTCCTTTCACCAAATTTATGAGCAACTAAAATATTATTAGGTACAACAGCTCTAAGACCATCAGCAAAAGTTGTTTTTGTAAGCAAATCAAGGGCGTACTCTGAATTTTTTTGATTTAAGAAAGAAGTGTTAAACAAAATTCTAAAGAAAATACTATATTGCTTGATAGTAAGTCTACCCTTAGGGTCCGTAATTAAAGCAGTGTCGACACCCAACAGGGTGTATAGATCTTCTTGATATTTTTTAGGCAATCTTTGAAACAAGAGCACCAAAGCTTGGTTATCAGAATACTTGATCATGTTTTCTAAAAGTTCTTTTGCTGTATAAGTTTTTCCAAGTTCCAATGGTACGACTGGTGCAAACTTTTGTGTATAACCAACATCTGCAAATTCCCTAAAAACAATTTTTTCATCTAACACCTGAGGATCATCTTCTGACCATTTTAAATAAACTATCAACAAAGGAACCTTAAGCAGACTCGCTGGCGCAAAAGAAAGTTCTTGATCAACACCGATCACGGGTCCATTATTTAAATCTCTTATGTAAACCGCAATATCAGAAACTTTGTTTTTAATTTCTGTTTCTTGCACAAATTCTTTTAGTTCTGCAGAAAAATCCACCTTTCTTGAAGCGATTGTGTCTTGCCCAATTTCACACTCAAGTAAAGGATTTGTAAGGGTTCCTCCTCCGCTTCGAATTTCTTTAGACAGTAAATTCCCTCGTTCAGGTAAAAAAACAAAAACAAAATACCCAACAATAACTCCTAAAATTATTGAAACAACAACCGAAGACAATAATTTACATTCCTTTTTTACTTTTTCCATCTAAATATATCTAAAGTTTTAGACTTAAATTCTATCATAAAATCAAATCGCTTCGCCAGCCGAAGGAGAACTTGAGCTTTCTGACGCCCCCTCTCCCGCACCACTTTCAGTGCCTGACTCTGAAGAACCCGCCTCTTCTGTAGATTCTACTGTCTCTACAGCTGAAGTGTCTGCTTCAGAACTTTCCGTACTTGAATCAGCAGGGGTGCTTTCGGTACTTTCACTTTCTTCTACTGCTTCCAGACTTTCTTCCGCTGGCTCATTTTCTTCAGTGGTAGAATCTGGCACGCCTTCTGTAGCTCCCCCCACCTCTTCAGTTGAAGTGCTTGTAGAATTATTTTCAGAATTTTCTCCTTCAGTGTCAGAACCTTCATTAGTTTCTTCTGTAGCACCATCTTCTTCTGCTTTCTCTTGATTTTCTTCTACTGGAACTTCTAGCTCAATTGGCTCTGATTCAAATGTTCTAGCCCCTTTAACTGCAAAAGCTGTCCAGTTAAACACTACATCCTCGTCGATCGCTTTGTTGATATAAATTGTAAATCCAGTTGTTGAAGCATTTGCAACTAGGAATCTAACATCTTTTCCAAAGAAAGCTTGTACAGCAGCACTTTGAGAACCACGGGCTTCAAGACCATCTGCAGTTGCCATACTCGCATTGACTATAGGTTTTTCAAGAAAATCTTTTTCAAACTCGACATGAACTTCCGTGCTTCCTTTTTTGACAACTGCAAATCCTGCTGTATCTAGTGTGAAATACGGAGTACCAAAGAACACCACATCTGAGTTAAACAAGACTTCTTCATTAAGAGCAGAAATACTGTCTACTTTTAATCCTTCTGTGATTACATATGGTGTAAAGATTTCAAAAGCAGCTGAAAGTCGATCTGTGAAGATTTCTGACTCTACTTCCCCATCAGTACTTGTGATTACGGATTTCAAATAATCAATAATTTTTCTTTCTCGCGCAAGTACTGGTGTAGATGTAGACGTGCTAGCCATATCACTTGGAGCTTCAAACACTAATCCCTCTTCACAAGTTCCAAGAGCATTTGTAGATGTAGCATTTCCTTCTGTGTCTAGACAAACACCTGTAGCCACCTGCTCTTCGTTTCCAAAAACTAAACCTCCTTCTTTTTCTGCAATTAGCACGTCAATTGATTGCCCTTGGTAATCCACAAGATTTACAAAGACCATTACTTGTCCACATCTCTTTTCTGTAAGTCCTTCTGGGTCGTCGGCGCAGAATTCTAATTTTTCAACATCCATATCATCCATAGCAACTCCAAGAACTCTTCCTGCCTTTGTTGCTTTCATACCAAATCCTGAAAGTGAACTTGATGTAATTCTGTCACCGGATTTTATAAGACCATTTTCAGTTGTTACATTTACAGGTACTCGTCCAACAAGTGCCACTGGGTAACTATTGTCAGTTCTTGGACCAAGGATAATTCCTGGGGCAGTTGCCACAATTCCAAGCATATCTTTTTGATATTTACTTGAAGTTTTAATCACACCAAGGGCAGTTTCGTGATCAATTGACACGATGTCTCCTGGAAGCAGAGTTTCTGTTGACTCATATCTTTCCGCAAGGTCAGCTCCGGATCCAATCCCTGCAACTTCCATAGTAGAAGCATACAAGTGCTGAGCAATAAGTTCTGTTTGAATACCGTTTAATGCACCTATTGTATATGCGTATGTCTCATCAAAACTCTTGTCGTTTTGTGAAGCTCGGATAAATGCAAGACTACCTAAAGCAAGAGTTCCGTTGTAAGCAGCGATTGCTTGGATGTCGTCAGCGTCTGTTCCAGACCAAGCGTTACCGTAATCATCACTTGAAAGACCTGCATCAGAATGGTAGGCACCTGTCACAATTCCAGCATCCATCACAGTCACAGCTCCACCGTCACTTCCGTTACTTGATCCAATATAAACACGTCGCTGAGTATTTAGGGCTTGAGGGGTGTCGATCGCAACAGATGTCACGTTATCAGAAGATCCAACAAGTCTTGAGGGATCGATCACAAAGTCAGATGTTGCGTCAGGGTCTGTAGAAAATGCTGGAGACACAGTCAAAGTTGTAGCTGAGTTTGCAACAATTCTTCTTGTTTGACCGAGCCCTGTTCCTGTAACAATTCTTACAAGCTGTCCAACAAACTCATTTGGTGACCAAGCCTCGCCCGAGTCTCCAATAGTTGTTGAAGTGAACACGTCCGCATCTGTAACAGAAACATAACGCGCATTTCTTTCTGCAAAACTGCTTAGGAAAAGCTTACGAGCACTTTCAGCACTTAATCCAGCGTTTGTTGTTGCTCCTGCAGAAGCCCATGTAAAATCATCGATCGCTCCGTCCCAGAAGTTTACTCCTGTAGCACAGTTGGCTCCAGAACAAGACGCACCAACAGTAAGGGTATTTAGAGCTGAACCAACCTCAAGAGCCGCGGCTGCTGCAAGAGTAGAGTCACAAGCAACAGCTTGTTTACCATCTATATATAGACAGATGTCTGAGTCAGTGTTGGTAAATATAGCGTGGTGCCATTGCCCATCATTAAAAGTAGCGGTCGAAGTAACCAAGTCATCCATAGATGTTCCAACAGTCCATGTAGCATCGTCATCAATTCCAAAAGCAATAGCTCCTGTTGAGGTCATTCCTCCCCAAACACAACCTGTACCAGCAGTTGGGGTTGCAGGAACCCAACATTTTTCAAAAAGTGTATCGAGAGCGGCTGTAGTACCGTGCTTAAACCACAAACTTATTGTGAAAGAAAGTGTTCCAAGTGCATAATCTGCGTCCGCATCACACACACCGTCGTGAGTTGAGTCGGAACACAGGAAGTCATTCACGTTGTCTAGCCCAATCGAAGTTCCACGAATCGCAGTCGTACTTCCGTAAGTTGGACTTCCATTAGCAAACAATCTTGTAGAACTTGCCCCTGATCCTCCAACCGCACTTTCTGTATAAGTTGCTCCGGCAGCTTCGTCAAAAAGATAAACCGCTCTAGTAACTGGCGTCATCCAAGGTGTAGAGGTAGAAGTAGTAGTGATCTTTGTCCATCCAGGAGCCGTTGCTCCAACAAGTGTTCCTCCAGAATCTTGAATTTCAGCCAGACCAAGGTTTGTACCAAAGTAAACAATATCTCCAACTTCCACAAGTCCAGCCGCAGCTGATTCTGTTGCTCCAGAAGCTCGTTCAATTACTGCGATTGTTGCTGGAGAAGTAAGGATTGTAGGGACTGTACCGTTTGTGATAGGAGATCTTCCAACACCTTCATCGTAAAGCTTATCTGGAGTACCGTTTGTTTCTGAAGCAGAATCTCGATCTACGTTTCTCCAAACTTCAAGCTGACCTTGAGTTTCGTTTGCAGCATACATACGACCTCTTCTTGTAAGCACAACAGTATTATAGTCGTCGTTTGTAGCATCAGAATAACTGTAAACTTTTCCCTGCTCTGGGTGAATTACTGAAACAGCTGTATCGTTTGCAACAGCGATTGCAACCACACCTTTTACTGGTCCAGCGGTAGCATCTGTAAGAAGAGTGAATGCGTTTGCAAATGCATCGGTTGAACCATTTTGAATATTTGCTGACACATCATTTACAACTGAGTTTGCAATAGCAAGAGCAGCTACAGCATTTCCTGCGTAAGAAGTTGCCGTGTTTCTAGTACCAATTGTTGTATCTGCATCTGTTCGGTTAGTTGCATTGTATCGGTACATTCGATCTCTTGTGAAATCAAAAGCATACATACCTGTCGCTGAAGCTCCGTTTGTTCCTACATAAAGCACACCGTTTACCATAGACACTCCAGAAGGGTTGTTGTTAGTGTCGGCACCAAGTGCGAAAGTTCCACCACTTTGAGTAAATTTCATCCAAAGAGAATTGTCTTTTGCATCAAAGATATACACACCGTCAGCTGTTGTTGCGATGATTGCTCTTCGTGGAAATTCTGAAGATCCGCAACGATCATCTGTTGCAATTACACAAGGATCATCTGGACCGTCGTCTTTTGTTTCTGTATACCAAGACATTCCTTGAGCGTACACATCTTTTCTCCACGCTCCTTTATCAGAATCCAAAGCAGTGTCGTAAATTACCATGTCGATAATGTTTGCTAGAGATTGTTGAACTGTATAACCTTTTGTGATCATGTCTCCGTAAACTGTAAGATCAGATCGGCCGTTTGCAGCACTACCAATTGTAAGTCCTCCATTTGAAGCAAGAGCCAAAAGATCTACACCATCATCATTTTCAACAACAATCGGAGTTCCTGCGTATTGAGATTGATCAATTACCATCCTAAGTCCCGTTCCTGTGTTTGCATTTGCATCCCCTGCATCAAGAGTGATTTGTAAAGCATCCCCTGAATATGTTCCACCCGCCGCTGGGTTTGCAGTAAGTTGCAACAAATCTCCAGTGCTTCCAGCAGCTGCAGTTTCTGTAATCACAACAGCGTTGTTTGAAGCAGTTTCAATTGTAGTACCTAAATCATAGGAAGCTTGGAGAGATCCTCCTCCCGCACCACCGCCACCTGTAAGACATTCGTGATTGATCGCAAAACATCCACCAGTAAGGTTGATTCCCATTGCAGCAGTTGAGGTTG
>CAZIMQ010000033.1:0-7404 GCA_964540495.1 uncultured Candidatus Saccharibacteria bacterium
ACTTATAAAATTTCAGGGTTTAGCGAAGATGAAGTACTGATAATCTGCAACATTTAATTTCTTTTTTAAAGTTAACACCAACTCTTGACTCAAAAAAATATAGTGAGACAATTATAGGTAGCAAGACAATCCCGTCTTTCTCAAAGTCATGTGGTACGCATGACAAAACACCGAAACACTGAACCTTATGTGGATACCCCTACTCATCGCATATGTAGTCGTCATGTTTTTGGCAACCTGTGCCATCGGCCTTGCCGCCAAAGCATGAAAACAACGACGCGAGAACTCTGCGTTCTATCCGCACGAGTTCTTCTTTTTTTACCCTAAAACAAAACTAATTTTAATTTTTTCTCCCAGATCAATCTCCTCTTTTTTTCTAACTTCTGCTTTTAGAGCAATAAAATATCTTTTCTCGCCTGTTTTGTTTCCCATAGGAAGCAAAGACGTCCGCCACGTAGTTTGATTTAAAGTGGCAGAAATAGGAAAAAACCCGTAACCAATTTTTTTAGGGTTTAGCCCTTTTACTTCTTTTAAAATCTTCTCTGGTACCATAACAAAATACCAACTTGCAGGTAAGTTAAACTTTTCTACAGTAGCCGAAAAACTAAATTCTTTTTTCATGAAAAAACTCTACTTCCTCTCAAGCGCAAGCGTAATCAAATGATCCAAAAGCTCACTGTAGCTTGAGCCCACAGCATCCATTTCTTTTGGAATCAGGGAAGTTGGAGTAAGCCCAGGAAGAGTATTAATTTCCAATGCAAAAATTCCTCTTTTTGGGTGCACCATGAAGTCTGTACGTGAATAGTGCCTAGCACCGAGCGCTTTGTGAACTGCGATTGCGTATTTTTCTATAGTTTCAATTTCTTTTCGTGTAAAATTTCCTGGGCAAATTTCCTTTGCTCCTTCTGTGTCTGAATATTTAGACTCGTAGTCAAAAAATTTCTGATGTTTTTTAGGTAAAATTTCAACTGGAGGAAGTGCGTAAAAATCTTGCCCTCTAAAGTCTTCTAAAACCCCACAAGTGGCTTCTTTTCCCCGAATACACTCTTCTACAAGCGCTGCTTTTGAAACACTGAAAGCCTTTTGAAGACCTTCTTCAATTTCAGGCAAAGTGTGACAAATAGAAACCCCCACAGAAGAACCTCGGTCAACAGGCTTAATCACTGACGGTTGTGTAAAAGTTTTAAAAAGTTCTAAAGCAGTTTTGTGAAAATCAGCACCTTCTCTTTTTGTGATTACTCGCCCATTTGGAGTAGGAATTCCGTGATCTGCAAAAATTTTCTTTGAAAGACCTTTATTCATACCAAGAGCGGATGCCAAAGATTTTGAACCAGTAAAAGGAAAGCCGTGGGTCTCAAAAAATTTTTGGATCGTACCGTCTTCACCATATTCACCATGGAGAGCTAAAAAAGCAACTTCCGCTCGCAAATGAAGTTTTTCAGGTTTGATAGGAGTTCCCCCAATGTGCCACACACCTTCTTTGTCGATCAAAACATCAATACCTTCGTATTTTGCAGGTAAATTTGCAAGCACTCCAGCACCAGTTTTTAGAGAAACTTCATATTCACTTGAAGGTCCTCCACGAAGTACAGCAACTTTTATTTTATTTCTCATTGTTTGAATTATAAATCATTTTCTGTGAAATAAAAATATAATTTTTAACCCCATCAATATTTCGCGGTCGCGTATTATTGATGGGGTTTTGGGAAAGTTAGAAAAACGTACAGAAGATTGACGTTTTGTTTAAAAAATGGTAGAAATTCTGTGGTTTCTAACGCAGTTATTTCACTATGCAAAACCTTACCCTAGATCAAAAACAAGTGCTGGCGGGCCAAATCGAAAAAACTGTCACTGAAATGGGATTAGTCCCTGAAGGTTACAGACTGATCGTACGAATTGAAAGAGTCCCCAACCGGCGGGACCCTGCGCCAGAAGGACATCGATCTGCAGAACACCTGGCGACTCTACTTGGTAGAGATCTGATGAGAGTGTACGAGGATCCGACGCTTGGAGTTCGATTAGTGGATCGCAATAGATATAGCCAACGTATTCAGGACGTCATCAACCACCCTCCACCTGAAATCGATGGCGAAATCACAACCCTTCGAGGATTCGCCAATAACCTTACAATACTGAGGGCAACACGAATGCATGAAGATCTGTATCTTCACATTAGATTGTGGTTTGATCGGCTTGAGGTGCCTTATGCACAAATACCAAGTCTTTCGTACGCCGAGGTTCACAACGGTTAACCATGCGCCTTCACAAAACCAACCTACACAGGTTGGCATTTTTTTTGCAAAAAAATAGGCGCTTAAAGGCGCCGTTAAACTGAAATATGGGCACAAGGACTTGTGCCTTTCAGAATACCCTCGCGAGCCTTTCTTTCTCGTTCGGCAGTGTCGTGGATAAATTTCGCAACTTCTTCGTCAGCTTCAACGAGCAAAGCAAGCAGTTGCTCTCGACCTTCCTCGGTGGAAAGGTCAGGTCGTTTTTTACGAGAAGGAACACTCATAAGATGAATTATACCAAAAAATTCCTTCCTCGTACTTTTTTGTGAAAACCTATGGCAAATCTGTGGGACTCTGAGTTTGCAAGTAAAATTTCTTTTTTATACTTCTTTGCAAACTCTTCATTTCCTAATAGTCCTTTTGGTTTATGTCGTTCGTCTTTTACAACTGAAACTACTGAGATCGTGAGATTTTGTTCAGCGATAACCGCTTGCACGAGATTGAGTTGAGCAATTCCTCCATCCACGACAATTAAATTAGGAAATTGCCACTCTGGGTGGTTAAATCGCCTTCCTAGAACTTCTTTTAAAGCACCTGTGTCGTTGGAAGATGCAACTGTCTTTATGTTGAACTTTTTATACTGACTTTTGTCTACTTCACCGTCGGTGACAACAGTCATCACCCCAACCATGTCTTTTCCTGACATGTGAGCAATGTCATAGCTTTCGATACGGAAAATAGGTTGCGGGTTTTGGGTGGTAGATGACAGTAAATCAGACTTAATCAGAGAAATATCGTTCATGTGCTTAAGAGCGTAGATTTTGTCTCGGATTTTTTTTGCTTCTTCAAATTTTTTCTCTTTTGCTAGTAAATTCATGTCTTTCTCAAGTGCTTTTACCAAACTTTTTATATTTCCAGACAAAAACAACTCAATTTGTTTGATAGTTTTTGCATATGTTTTTTTATCTACTGCGCCAATACAAGTTCCAGGACAAAGACCTATTGAAAAGTTAAAACAACCTCGCTTAGAGTTTAGTTTGCACTTTTCATCGCGGTAAGGAAAAATTTTCCGTACAATTTTTAGAGCTTCTTTTAGCTGACTTCCGCTAGTGAACGGACCGAAAACGGCTTTTAGCTTCTGGCTTTCGGCTTCCAGATTACTGAGATCAATTTCTTTTTTTCGGATGATAAGAATTTGTGGGAAATCTTCGTCTGTAATCACAACACAATTGAAACTTTTATCGTCTTTTTCTTTTGTATTAAAATCTGGTTTAAACTTTTTGATCAAATCAGCTTCTAAAAGCAAGGCCTCGAGCACTGAAGAAGTTTCTTTAAAATCTAAAGATTTTGACTCCTCAACCATGGAAACAATAAGCGGGCTTCTTGAAAAAGGTAAATCCTTTGAAAAATAGCTTTTTACCCTGTCTTTAAGACTTGTGGCTTTTCCTATGTAAAGAATCTTCTTATTTTTCCCAAGAAAAAAATACACACCAGGTGCGTCAGGAAGCTTCTTTTTTTGTAGATAAGATATATCCATATATTTAATTTACATTATCAAAATAAATAGAAAAACAAAAGTTTGATGTATAATACCTACAGACAACACCTTACTCCATGATATTTGAATTTCAAACCGTTGATTTGGGAGATTACAACCTCTGTGAAGCAACAAACGAACTCCTCAATAGAGGTTGGAGGGTGCTTAAATTTATACCTGCACCAAACTCAATGAAAGCTGTAGTATACAGCTGTCAAGGTGGCAGGCATCGTGACCACGACGAAAATGAGCACACCCAGGCTACAAGAGACTGGAATTCAAGAGGTTGTCACCCACTTCTTACACCCTGAACCATTCAGGGAATTTTTTATCTTCTTTTTAAAATCTTTTTCAAATACTGCCCCGTATAACTTTTTGTATTATTTGCCACTTCTTCTGGTGTTCCTTTTGCTACAATTTCCCCTCCAGCTTCCCCTCCGAGAGGCCCAATATCAATCACAAAGTCAGAACATTTGATCAAATCTAGGTTGTGCTCGATTACAACCACTGTGTTTCCTTTGTTTACCAATCTTTGCAAGATTTCTATGAGTTTCTTTACGTCTTCGTAGTGAAGTCCTACAGTGGGCTCATCTAAAAGATAAATTGTTTTTTGTAGGTGCATGCGGTAAAGCTCACTTGAAATTTTTACTCTTTGAGCTTCTCCACCAGAAAGAGTTGTAGCACTTTGACCAAGTTTTAGATACCCAAGACCCACTTCTTCTAAAGTTTTTAATCTGTCGTAAATCGCTGGAATATCTTCAAAAAAAGCTAAAGCTTCTTCTACGGTCATTTCAAGCACATCGTAAATACTTTTCTTTTTGTATTTTATCTCCAGAGTTTCTTTCATGAATCTTTTTCCACCACAGACGTCACAAGTAACATACACAGTCGGTAAAAAGTGCATTTCTACTTCGATCACACCGTTTCCTTCACAAGTTTCGCATCGCCCTCCTTTTCTGTTGAAAGAAAATCTTCCTGCTCCCCAACCACGCACTCGCGCTTCTGCGGTTGCAGCAAACATGTCTCGTACGTGCGTCCAAGCCCCCGTGTAAGTTGCAGGATTACTTCGAGGAGTTCGCCCAATTGGAGATTGGTCGATCAAAATTGTACGCCCCAAATACTCCGTACCTTCAAATCGAGTACAGTTGTAAGTTTGAGCCGTTCTCTTACTTCGCTCGAGGCGTGCTTCTAGGTTTTTGTGTAAAATTTCATAAACAAAAGAACTTTTTCCAGATCCAGAAACTCCGGTGACTGTCACAAGGCGTCCGAGTGGAATTTCTACGTTTAGATTTTTAATATTAAATATTTTTCCACCAGCAATTTTTATCTTTCCTTTGTCTTGAGTGCGACGCTCTTCCGGAACTTCGATTTTTTCTTCTTCACGCAGGTATGCAAGAGTCTTTGAACCCGATTCGTTTTTCTTTGCAGTTAAAAGATCGTCCATGTAACCAGAAACTACTACATTTCCACCGTGCACTCCGGCTCCTGGACCAATGTCGATCATAAAATCCGAAGCGTACATTGTGTCTTCGTCGTGTTCTACTACCAGAATTGTGTTTCCAAGGTCTCGTAAGTGTAAAAGAGTCTGGATGAGCCTGTCGTTGTCTTTTTGGTGCAGTCCGATAGTAGGCTCATCTAACACATACAAAGCCCCTACAAGGCCACTTCCAAGCTGTGAGGCGAGGCGAATTCTTTGTGCTTCACCTCCAGAAAGAGTTGAAGCTTTTCGATCGAGAGAAAGATAGTCGATTCCTACATCGATCATAAACTTTAGTCTTGCTTGAATTTCTTTTACTACCACTTTTGAAATTTCTTCCTCTGTTTTTGAAAGCTCTAAGTTATCGAAAAAAGTTTGAGCATTTTTAATAGAAAGATTTGTAAGTGCCACAATGTTTATTTTTTCTTTTCCAAGAAAAACATTGAGTGCTTCTGGTCTAAGGCGCACTCCGAGACAAACTTTACAAGCTTCATTTGTGAAAAATTCTCTTGTTCCAAGACCATTACACTCTGGACACGCTCCATACGGAGAGTTAAAAGAAAAAAGGCGAGGCTCAACTTCAGGAAAAGAAAATCCGTCGTAAGGACACATGAACTTTGAAGAAATCAGATGGTCAATTTCCCCTGTTTTAATTCGAAGCAACCCATCAGATTCATGAAGAGCTTTTTCGATTGATTCACTAAGACGCTCCATAAACCCTGCTGACTTTTCGTGAAGTTCAGAAAAGAAAAACTCGTCTACAAGCACATCGATGTCGTGTTTTTTGGTTTTTGAAAGCTCAATTCTTTCTCGAAGTGAATACTCTTTTCCGTCTACCATGACATTTTCGTAACCTTTTCCGAGAAGATCATAAAGCATTTGGTAGTACTCGCCTTTTCTACCCACAACAATAGGTGAGTAGAGTTTGAAAGTTTCCTTGTTTACAGACACTCCTAAAACTTTTTTAGAAGTTTTCTCTGTATCAATTGCAGACACGGTGTGTAAAATAGTTTCAATAATCTCCTCTTTTGAAAGTTTTTTGATTTCTCGTCCACAAGTTAGACAATGTGGTTTTCCAATTCGGGCAAAAAGAATTCTAAGGTAGTCGTAGATTTCTGTGATTGTTGCAACAGTTGAACGAGGGTTGTTTGACCGTGACTTTTGATCGATTGAAATAGCAGGTGAAAGACCAATAATCTCATCTACGTCTGGTTTTTGCATTTGTCGTAAAAATTGTCGAGCGTAACTAGACAAACTTTCTACGTAACGCCTCTGTCCTTCAGCAAAAACAGTGTCAAAAGCAAAAGAGCTTTTTCCAGAGCCCGATAGTCCTGTAACTGCGATCATTTTGTTTCGAGGCATTTCAACAGTGATGTTTTTGAGGTTGTGAGTGCGGGCACCACGAACAACGATCTTCTCGACGTCTTTTTCGAGTTTACAGATATGTTTTTTGTATTGTGGATTTCCCTCTTTCATAGTTAATTTTCTCCTCAAAGAAGAAAAACAGCTAATTATAGCTCGTTTTTACTACTTTGACAAACCCTTTTTAAAGTGGTATTTTTCTCCTTGGTAAATACAAATAACTATGAGAAATAAACCAGTTGAAGGTGACCTTCTGCAACTCGAAAGCTGGGATCAAACCCAGTGGAAAATAACATTCTTAACCCCAGCTACCACACAAGAGCCTTCGAAGATTATTGGGCTACAGATTTTCATTCTTAGGGAACCTGAGAGTACTCAGAAGCTACTAGCGATGTTTGGACTTTCAGAGGGTCCAGAAATTATTCCTCGGCTTTATGTTCTCGTAAAAAACAAAGGCTAAGAAATTAGCCTATTTTTTATACCCAAATTTGACAAATTATAAAAAAGATGACAATATCTCTCTCGGCATGAAAAAACATACGTTCCTTACACAGGTGGCCTTTAGGGTCATGAGGTTCATCGATCGGCAGACGCCAAAAAAGAGAAAGAGATTGCTAAAGCGCCTGAAAAAACCCACGGGGCACTTTCGCAACTTGATCGCCATGGCGATCTTTTGTACGCCAAAGCCCGACAAAGCAAAATTCACCCTCGACCACCTCCCTGAAGACGCCGATGTCGTCATCAAAGAGCTTCGAAAGCTCGTAAAAAGGAGAAAGAAAGAGTCGCGCGAGCGCGAA
>CAZIMQ010000034.1:0-7266 GCA_964540495.1 uncultured Candidatus Saccharibacteria bacterium
GTCAGGAAACCTCACCAGAAAGTGGGGAAGTGGTAGCGTCTAAAAATGGCACAAAATACCATTTTCCTTGGTGTGGTGGAGCAAAGCAGATTTCCGATAAAAATAAGATAACTTTTAAAAACATAGAAGAAGCTAAAAAAGCCGGATATACTCCGGCTAGTAATTGTAAAGGACTGAAGTAAGTTATCAGTTCATAAGTTATAAGTTTTTTTTCCTTCATACTATATACAAAATACTATATACTTAATTCATGATTATCGTAGACGTGGAAACCACAGGAACAGATCAAAGGGTGCATTCACTTATTTCAATTGGTGCTGTAGATTTTGATTTTCCTGAAAGGGAATTTTACGAAGAGTGTCGTATTTTTCCTGGTGCAAAGATAGAAAAAGAAGCCACAGAAATAAACGGGGTAGGGGAAGTCGAAGCAAACGACCCACATAGACAGACAGAAAAGGAGCTTCTATTAAATTTTTTTAAATGGATGGATGAGTCAACGGACCACACTATAGGTGGGCAAAATCCGCATTTTGATACTGGTTTTTTGGAAGAAACAGCAAGAAGGAATCATTTAAATTTTTCGATTCCGAGAAGGGTTATAGATCTTCATTCGGTTGCGATCGCTCACATGGCAGCTCGTGGTCTAAAGTATCCTTTGCAACACAATCGGTCAGATTTGAATTCTGATAAAATCATGGCGTATGTTGGAATCCCAAAAGAAGAAAGGCCTCATGTGGCAATCGGTGGTGCGCGCATAGAAGCGGAAGCTTTTTCTAGGTTGCTTCGAAATCAAATTTTTTATAAATCTTACGAGGATTATCCAATTCCATGGATGAAATAGAGAAAAAAGAAAAAAATATAAAGAGACTCTCTTCAGCTTTTTTAAAGAAAGGGAAGCTTTATTGGCAGAAATTAGGTCCTGGAATTATTACGGGTGCAGCCGATGACGATCCTTCGGGAATTGCTACTTATTCTCAGGCTGGAGCACAGCACGGATTTAAATATCTTTGGCTTGCTATTTACACCTTCCCTTTAGTAGCTGTTATACAAGAGATGTGCGCGCGGATCGCGATTGCTACAGGGCGTGGACTTGCTGGAAACATAAGACTCTACTTTCCAAAATGGATGCTTTACTCGATTACTGGTCTTTTGTTTATTTCAAACGCTTTTAACATAGGTGCAGATCTCGGGGCAATGGCGGAAGCTTTCACATTGCTTATTCCTTCTGTACCTTCGTGGATTTATTTAGTTTCCATCGCATTGATTTGTTTGTCATTTGAAATATATTCAAGTTACGCAGCGTGTGCAAAATATTTAAAGTGGCTTACTTTTGCTTTGCTTGCTTATATTGTAGCTGGGCTTTTAACTAAATTTGATTTACGAGAGCTTTTTGGTGCTAGTATTATTCCAGCTGTTTCTTTAACTAAAGAAAGTTTTTTTATAATCACAGCGATTTTAGGAACCACAATTTCACCTTATCTTTTCTTTTGGCAAACTTCTCAAGAAGTAGAAGAAGAAATTTTAAATGGCAACGGGGCTTCACGACCTGACGTAGAAAAAGAGGTTACCGTCTCGGCTATGCGTTATGACGTATGGTTCGGAATGTTTTTCTCAAACTTAGTGATGTTTTTCATTATCGCAGTTTGTGCAGATAATTTGTTTAAAAACGGTATTACAAACATAACGTCTGCCGCGGAAGCTGCGGAAGCTTTGAAGCCGATTGCTGGAAACTTTGCTTCTTTCTTTTTCGCGATCGGTATCATCGGTACTGGGTTTTTGGCGATTCCTGTTTTGGCGGGATCTAGTGCTTACGCTTTGGCTGAAAGTTTCAAATGGAAGGAGGGGCTATATTTAAAATTTAAAGAGGGTAGAGCTTTCTACCTTGTGATCATTTTTTCTGTCTTGCTTGGGCTCCTACAAAATTTTATAGGTATTCCACCGTTTAAAGCCCTTCTCTATTCTGCTGTCTTAAATGGGCTCGTAGCACCTCTGGTACTCGTGTTTATTGTGCTCTTGGCAAACAGGGAAGACGTCATGGGAGGCTTAAAAAATGGAAAAGTTTCTAAATATGTAGGTATTTTTACAACCCTTTTGATGTTTGTTGTGGCTGGGATAACCATTTTTGAATTGATCTTCTAAAAGGTCTATTATTTCACAATATAAAGCCCTATTTTGTCAACGTATATTTTCCAAAAAACCCTTATAAAATAAGGATTTTTTAATAAAACCAGAGCCTCTTTTTTCATTTTCTTCATTGACAAATGGCTTAAAATTTGCTAGTATTATTGGGAATCCAGTAGTTTACTGGGTTTTTTATTTGCGGGCTTGGGACACTCCTCGTTGTTCACAACAGGGACCCCAGGAGGACGCAAACCTTAAACATTAAAAAAACTAGACTCGAAGATCGAGAAGGTGTTTAAGGATTAAAAGCTAGAAATAGGCTTATTATAGAAATATTCACAGGTATCGGACTTCTCGCTTCATCTATGATGATTGAGAAGTCAAACCTTCCGGACGGTGGTAACACTCTCCCGAAGGAAGATAAAAAAGAAATTGTAGAAACTAAAACACTTGCGATCCTTTCTCCAGAGAAATCTGTAGAACAGGTTGTAAGAGAAAGATTTAGAAACACTCCGATCCTAATTGAGATTTCAAAATGTGAATCACGTTTTACTCAGTTAAACAAAGACGGAACTGTCCATCGAGGTAGAGTAAACAAGAATGACCTTGGCGCGATGCAAGTGAACTCTTATTACCACATCGATGCAGCTCAAAAGCTTGGCTATGACCTATATACTCTTGAAGGAAACTTGGATTATGCCGAGTACCTTTATAAGAAAGAGGGAACTAGACCATGGAACTCTTCTAAACCATGTTGGGGAAGTAAAGAGGAAATAGCAATGAGATAAATCTCTCAAAACACCCCGCCGAAAGGTGGGGTGTTTTTTTTGTGCAAAAAAAATAATCAGCCGGGGCTGATTGTGTTTTAAAGAAGATCTGCTAGTACTAGGCACTCCCAGACGACTATCTCCTGCGTAGTGTTTTCGATAGGGCGCCTGTGATAAAGTCGAAGTGGGGTATTCCCGTACACTGTACGGAAAAAATTTAGACCATGGTATTTGGTCGGCCCCACACCTCTTTTTGCGTAAAAATTACCGAGAACTGTCTTTTCATCGAAAGAAAAGACTCTGCTGGTAGTTATTTCGTTTTTCATGGCTTTCGTAACCTTATCTTAAGGAAGAAAAAAAGTCTAGAGAAACTTCCTAAAAGGGAAGACCATCATTTCGAATATTTTTTGGTAAAGAGGTCTTTTTTGCCAAGTTTCGAGTTTTATTTCTTCGGCTAGTTGCAAATCCTCGTTGAAGTGGTTTTCAATTTCTTCAACAAAACACTTATTGGTAGAGATTAGGTTTCCTTCAAAGTTGTATAGCAGACTTACGTTGTCGAAATTCATGCTCCCCACACTTGCTACAATTCCGTCTATGGCAAAAGTCTTTGAGTGGATCATTTTTTCATAGCAAAATATTTTTACTTTTGATTTTAAAAGTGTAGTAAAAAAAGTTTTACTGCCCGCATCAACTACAGGGTGGTCAGTAGAGTGGGGGACAAGGATCCGGACATTCACCCCTCTTCTCCCTGCTCTTTTTAAAAGACTCAAGATTCTATGGTTTGGAAGAAAATAAGGAGTTGTAATGTCTATTGAAACTTTTGCAGATTGAATTAATTTTTGAAGTTCATAGTAGATAAATCTTTTTCTAGGAAGTGGGGCGTTTGTAATGTAACGAGACTCTTTAAGAGAAATAGGGAATTCTCCTTTTTTCTTGTAGAAGCGTGCTTTGGTGTATTCTCGATTCCACATTACAAAAAAAGATTCCACCATATCTTTCACCGCCTCTCCTTCGACCTCGACATAGGTTTCTCTCCAATGGCGCATTTCTTCACCAATACACACACTTCCTGTAAAGCCGAGGGTGTCGTCTACAACCAAGAGCTTTCTGTGATTTCTAAAATACCAAAAAGTCACCTGGTGTTTACTCCAAGGAAAAATCGGATTAAAAAATTTTATTTCAATGCCAGCAGAATTTAATTCTTTTACAATTTCTTTTTTACTTAAAGAAAAGCTGCCAGCGTGATCACATAGAATCTTCACAGAGACTCCTTCTTTGGCTTTTAGCACCAAGGCGTCTAAGAATCGTTCGCCAAAAAAGTCAGGTAAGAATATAAATTGCTCAAGTAAAATAGTTTTCTTTGCGTTTTTTATTGCAACGAGCATTGCTTCCCAAGAAGTTGCTGAATTTTTATAAAATTCAAATTTTTCCATAACCCCCCTATTATACTTCAAAACAGGGAAGAGGGGGGGGCTTACCTTTCGGACGCTTTTTCCTTCTCTCTTTTTCGATCACTAAAGATTTTTATTTATAGTTTTAAAAATAAAAAAATATTTGTAAGTCTTTGACAAGGGGGAAGATTATTGTCTAAAAAAACGACCTGTGGATAACTTTTGAGGGGCCTCTACTATGTATGTCGCACAATATATCTTTTCGGCATATATACTCGAGTAAAGCTTTGTAAATAAAGCTTTTAAAAATTAGAGTTAAATCCAGCTTTTCTTCTTTCTTTACTACTCCCTATCAAGCACGTCCTAAAATTAAATTGTCTCAAATTTATTTTTCTTACTTCCCTTAATCCATCTATCACTTTTTTTCTTCTTTAAATCGATTTTAAGACCTTTGCTTTTTGTGGGCCTTGGTTTGGGTCATATATATGCCTAAGTCCACAGGAGGCTTTTGAATAGATTTGTTGGTTTAGAGGGCTGTAGGGTATTACCTCTTTTTTACAAAAATAGGGGACTTTTTTCGGAAAATTTGCCTTTCAAAAAAATTCTTAATTTTAGGGGAGTCGACTTCCCTATTTTCTATAAAAAAAATACAGAAAAAAATCTGAGAATTTTTTCTCAGATTTTACTCGTACATTTCTTTTTTTATTTTTTTTAATTTTTCCAAAATATTTTCGTCAGTTATTTTTTGAAATCGATCAAAGGTTATTCCGTCTTTAGTCACTTTTTCTAAAAACATCGAAAGTGGACGAAGATCAAAAAAACGACCTGCTGTGTAGACTGAAGATTTATAGAGGGGTCTATAGACAACCATGTTTTTGTCTTCTTCTCTACAATCATCTTCTGTGTGAAATCCTACACCTATTACTTCATAAGCGTAGTTCCCTATTTCTCCCGCAGGATCATGTTTGTAGTGGTAGTAAAAACCAATTTCCGGAACTTTTTCTGGAGCTTTTAGAGACATGAAAATTAAAACTTTAGACTTTTGATAAATTCGTTTGCTTTAGAAATTATCATTTTTAGGAGTTCAAGTGCGATTAGTACGGCATCCCAAATAAGTTTAAAAATTGCTTTAGTTACGGAAATTAAATCCGCTATAAAACGACTTTCTAAAATATCTTTTACATCAACATTAAAAACAAATTTTAAAATTACGAGCGCAAGAACAATTACAACAATTATTCTTATAAATCCACCACGAGTTTTTAAACTATTTCGTATTCTCATTTATTAAATTTTCTCATACTTTTAAATTAGAAGCTAGGTCTTTTTATAAACTTGGTAGGTAAAGCATTGGATCAAGATAGGCTTTCGGATCAGCAATTGGGATTGTAATTCCAGAACAGTTTTTACTTCGCTCTGGGGGAATTGCCATTACTCTTGTTCCTTCTGTCGCAAGAACTGAAAGGTGTAAGTGAGGACCTGTAACGTAGCCGGTTCGCCCACTGTAGCCAATTGTGTCGCCTGTTGTGACGTTGGTACCAGGGACCGCGGTAATTGCTGACAAATGACCGTAAAGGGTTGAAAGACCGTTTGCGTGCTTTATAAGAACCCATTTCCCATAAGAGTAGCAACCTTTCTTTATGTCTGTGTTTCCTGTGGCCCAGACAGTACCAGAAAGAGCTGTCATGACTTTTGTACCGTCTGTTGCTCTAAGGTCGAGACCATTGTGGGACCCAGAGGTGTAGAGTCTTTGAGCTGCAACGGTTGAACCGAAGTATTGGGTGATGTAAATATTATCAAGTGGCCAAAAGATTACACCTGCTTTTGCTCCAGGAAGTTTTGAGGGATCGACTGCAAGTTTTAATTCTGATTCAAATTGAAAAATTTCTCTTTCGAAAATTTCTTTTTGTTTCAATTTTTCTGCGAGCATTTTTTGATACTCAGCTTCCTGCGCTTTTGTCTTTGCTAAGATTTTTGCTTTTTCTGCTTCTGTCTGAACTACGGCAGTTTTTTTACCAGAAAGCTCGGTCTTGAATTTTGAAAGGTCAGTTTTTTTAGCAATGAAAATTCCTTTTTTTTGATCCAAAGAATTTTTTAGGGCCACAAGTTCTTCGGCGTGAGTATTTACGCTGTCTTGAAAATTAGAAGTCTCAGCAGTGTATTCAGATGTTTCAACTAGGGTTTTACCAGAAAGAAAATTTTCTACTACAGAAGTGTTTTCTAGGTACTGGAGGTTTTTTAAGGTGTCCCGAATCGCAAGTTTGCTCTTTACGATGCTTGTTTCTTTGTCTTCAATTTCTTTTTCAAGCTCTTCAATTGTTTTGTTTGTTGTTTGGATATTTTTTTCAGTGAGGTTTATTTCCCCATCAATCTTTCTTTTCGCTACATTTAGAGACTGAATGTCAGTTTGAAGGGTTTGTTTTTCAGCGCCTACTTTGTTTAGGTTTTCTTTGTAGTTTACGATTTCTTTTTCTATTGTTTTTATTTGCTCAGTTCTTTGACCAATTTTTTCTTTTAAGATATCAATAATTGAAGCTTCTGTTGTGTTGGTAAAAAAAGTAAATAAAAAAACTACAGAAAAAAAGATTACTTTTTTTACAAAATTAATCCCATGTTTTTTCTTATAGTTTTGCTGCGTCATTGATTCTTTTTAAAGTTTCTTCTTTTCCTAAGATTTCAGAAATTAAAAAAGGATCAGGGGACTTCTCTTTTCCAGAAAGGGAAACTCTAAAGGCCCAAAGGACAATCCCTCTTCCCTCTTTGCTTGCGTACTCCCAGACAGATTCTTTTATGTTTTCATACACAAAATTTTCAACACCAGAAAGAAGTTTTGATACTTCTTCTAGGTGTTTTACTACTGTTTCTTGGTCGAGCGGTACCCCTTTTCGCATTCTCTCATCACAAATTAAGAGCTCTTTTGAGTAGGAAGGCGTCTCAAAAAAGAAATCAAATTCGTGAAGCGAATCATGGTGCAGCCATGTACTTTT
>CAZIMQ010000035.1:0-7103 GCA_964540495.1 uncultured Candidatus Saccharibacteria bacterium
TTATACACAAGCTTTTATACTTGAATTAGAGACAGGGTATAACACCCGTACTGCTGTGGGGGTAGTAAAACAAGAAGTTTTCATTAATCGCCCAATTGAAGGTAGCTCACTTCGATACGGAGAAAGCTTTAATGTTGAAGGTAGTGTGCTTTACCCTTACTGTAGTAATAGCGGTGGAGTAAATACAACTATTGAGACTTGGATTACAAGAGGGGATGGTTCTATTTTAGATTTAAATTCAGACGGAAATCCAGATTATAAACACGTAGGTATTAATACAGTGCTTAATGCTACCAGTAGCGTATTTATTGGTTGTGAGAATGCTCGCCATTGTTGGTATAAGCCAACAAAAAATTTTACTGATAGTACTCCTTATGCAATTTCTTCTACTGTGCCATATGGCAATTATCGAGTGTATATCAAATCAATTACCAAATATACATCAGGTTATATAGCAAGAGATTTTCCAGACGGGATTCAATCTACTGGATATTTAAATTTTTCTGTTGTTCCATCCTCACCAAAAAATGTAATCGCCGAGACTAGTACATCTTGTGGAAGAAAAGTTAAATTAACTTGGGGTTCGGTTCCGGGTGTTACAGGATACTCTATATATAGAGCAAGTTCAGCAACAGGAACTTACAGATTTATTGTTAACGTAAGTACGACTACTTACACGCAAATTCCTCCTTCAGCAAATACATTATATTTTTATAAAATTGTTGCGTACCATACACCTTCCGGTACGGCATCTACTTTAAGTGAGACAACTGCTGTAAGTGCTGTATCGTCCGCAGAGTGTGTTCCTGGTGCGTGTGTAATGTACTCTACACCTGTTTCTGTGCAACCCTCAGGTTCGGGGCTTTGTAGTGTAGGTATACCTAGTCCTGTTACTAGCAACTTAAACACTTTTGATTGGACATGTTCTGGAGAAACACCGACTATACCTGTGATTTGTTCTGCACCCAAAGTAGCTCCGGAATCTTGTAACCCCGCTAGAATTTATAATGTAAATAAATGTTGTCCTATTGCATTAGTTGCGGGAACATGCCCTCCACCACCCATGAGTCCTAGTGTATCTGCTACAACTTATTGCACACCACCTTCTGCTTCTTCTGCTTCCGCTCGTATCTCTGTAAATTCCGCTGTCGGTCATTTGCCGATATATCATAATATTTATTCTGTTTCCCCTACATCAAGTGCTCAAACTTTTTTGCGGACATTGACACAAAATACAATAGCTCACATACCTTCTTTTGAGGTTACTAATCTTGCAACTTCTACAGATGTAAGATACGCTGCAACTTCTTATAACGCTGTTGGTCAGAGCTCATCGACTTTGATGATTTATCCAGTCAGAACTCCTCCTGTTTGCCCTGTTTGTCCTGACGGTGTGACACCTAAGCCACCAAGTGGTATTTGTCCTGCTATTTCTTTAATAAACAACTCTTGTGCTTTTGTAAAAGATGATCCAACTGATCCAGAACCAGCGAGGGTAAATAGGTGGTTTAGTCAGTTTGCTCATGCTACTGGTACAAACCCACCTTTTACTCTAACTTGGTCTGGGGATGTGCCAGCTGCAGATTTTTCTATTACACCCACAGCTTCAACAAGTAAACTTCGTACTCGTTATGACACACCAGGTCTAAAGAATTTAAACATCAGAGTAAGGGATTCTGCTGGGAATGAGATAAATAAATCATGTAGCATTACTGTGTATTGTCCTGACGGAACTCTAAACTGTGCTGGAACACTGATTCCTTCGATCTCAAGAATAGATAATAGTTGTCTTTTTCCAACTACAAAAAATACTATTTACTTTAATTCTAATAGCGCTATTTTTCCTGTAAATTATAGAGTTTATAGAAAAAAGACCGGCGATCCAGATATTTCGTATGTAAGGCTTGGTGCTGGTACTAGGGCTGATAGCCTTACTTATATTCAAAACTCTTCCAAAGATGTACCTGTGTTTGTGGACGATGGTTTACCTATGGTCAAGTCTTATACATATAGGGTTTGGGCATCAAATGCTTATAACTTTAACGTTTATTCTGCTTCTGTTTCGTCTACAACTGGTTTTTGTTCAGGAACAATGTGTCCTGATGGTAATCCGCCTCTATCAGATGGTACTTGCCCGGTGTTTTCTCAACCTTTTGGTGAATTAAGACTTGATGAACTTTATGTCTGGCCTCCGAGAGTAAATCATGGAGAGACTTGCAAGGTCTATGTGAGAAAGGTTACAGGTGAGAGTAAAAAACTGTTTGCAACTGTTCCACCGGGAGGAGCGAGTTGTTCTATCACGGGCCCGATCGAGAGTAGTTTCCCTGGTAGTATTGATCCGTCGAGTTTTAACACTAAAGAGTTGTTTGAACGTTTTCCTACAGGAGAAATATACTTTATTTCCAAACCGGTGACAGGGACATCTGTATTTGAAGTGAGTTGTACCGATGGTTCTAAGATTACAAACACTTGTAAAGTGGCACCAACACAATCTGACACTTCTTTCTTCGAAAAAATATTTAAAGTTGGTAGTAGTTTAAAAGAAAGTTTAGTTGGAGCTTTGTTTTTCAGTTTGGGTTTCGGTGAGTAAAAAAAGTTTTTGTTTTCCACTAAAAAAAACTTCGACGATTGCTCTAATTCAAAGTATAATTGATGTGTAATGTTCATCAATGAAAAAGAATTTGAGGTTTTTGTTTTAGACTCTGGCCTTGTCTCTAAGGGAGATTTTGAAGATGCTAAAAAAGAAAAAATAAGAAGTGGGGAATCGATAGGTGATGCGCTCGTACGCCTTGGAAAATTGGGAGAAGAAGATCTGCGACGCATGCAAGCGTATGTCATGGGAATTCCTTTTGTAGATCTAAAGGGGCAAAAACTTGATTTTGGTGTACTCTCGCTTATTCCAGAGCCAATTGCTCGTACTCATAATGTTGTTGCTTTTAAAAAAACAGCTGACGCTCTTGAGGTTGCAATGCTTGATACTGATGATATAACTGCAATTGATTTTATAAAGAAAAAAACAGGACTCAAAATTTTACTCCGTTTGACTTCATCAGAGTCTATTAAGTCTGCTTTGATTCAATATCAAAAAAGTCTTAAGGCTGATTTTGGAGATATAATCCAAAAAGAAACTGGAAATTTAAGTTCATACATAAAAGAAGGCGGTGACGATTTAGGTGAAACTGATCTAAAGAAGATGGCGGAAGATTTGCCAGTTGTGAGAATCGTAGACACTTTACTTAAACACGCAATTATTCAGGACGCTTCAGATATTCATATTGAGCCTTATGAAAACGAAGTGATTGTGCGATACAGAATCGACGGTCTTTTGGAGGATGCGATGGTTTTGCCAAAAAATGCAGGTGCAGGAATTACAGCTCGTATTAAAGTGCTTTCAAATTTAAAACTTGATGAAAAAAGACTTCCTCAAGACGGACGATTTAAAATAGATTTAAATGGAGAGAAAGTGGCGTTTCGTGTTTCTATTCTCCCAACTTATTTTGGTGAAAAAACTGTAATGCGTCTTCTTCGTGAAGGGGCAAGTGGGTTTACTTTAGAAAGTTTGGGATTTTTTGGTGATGGTTTAGAACATTTACATGATGCAACAAAGCTTACGACGGGAATGATTTTGACTACAGGGCCAACTGGATCTGGAAAAACAACTACTTTATATACCGTGCTTGATATTGTGAACACTCCAGATGTAAATATTTCAACTATTGAAGATCCTGTAGAGTACCAAATGAAAAGGGTAAATCAGACTCAAGTAAAACCGGAGATTGGTTTTACGTTTGCGTCTGGGTTACGTTCTCTTGTTCGTCAGGACCCGGATATAATCATGGTGGGGGAAATTCGAGATACAGAAACGGCTTCTTTGGCCATAAACGCTGCTCTTACTGGGCACTTAGTGCTTTCAACTCTCCACACAAACTCAGCCGCAGGTGCGATCCCAAGACTTTTAGACATGCATTGTGAGCCTTTTCTTTTAACTTCGACTTTACAGGTGATTATCGGTCAGCGTCTTATCAGAAGGCTTGAAAAACCAAAAGATAAATATAATTTAAAAAAAGAAGAAATTGAAAATCTTGCTAAAAAAATTGAGATGGATAAAGTTTTGGATGTTTTGAAAAAAGAAAAAGTTGTACCAAAAACTGCAGAGTGGAAAGATGTTCCTTTTTGGAAACCAAATCCTACAAGTGAGTACCCAGACGGGTACCACAGTCGAGTTGGAATTCACGAGGTTTTGAAAGTTACACCTACAATCAGAAGTCTCATCATGAAGGGTGAGACATCGGACGCTATTGAAGCTCAAGCGAAAAAAGAAGGAATGCTCACAATGATTGAGGACGGTATAGTAAAAGCCGCTCAGGGAATTACGACGATTGAAGAAGTTCTTCGGGTGATTTCTGAATAGAATATTAAATGAAATACAAAGTAACTTTTAAAGTTGAAAATGGAGAAACTGGTGAAATTATCACTGATGCTACAAATCGTACAGAGCTTTTTCATAATTTAAAAAAAGACAATATTACCCCAATTGAAATCAAAGAAATTAATGAAAAACACTCGATAAAAATTAATTTTTCTTTTGGAAAGATAAAAACACACGATAAAATTATTTTTGCTAGAAATTTGGGCTCAATGTTAAAAGCAGGACTCGCACTCTCTCGCTCGCTTGAAGTAATGGGTCGACAAGCTAAAAATAAAAAATATAAATCAGTTTTAGCGGACCTAGGTAAATTTGTTTCAGAAGGAAAAACCTTAAATGAGGCAATGCAAACACACTCCGATGTTTTTAGCCCTCTATTTATCGCGATGGTAAAAGCGGGAGAGGAGAGTGGTTCATTAGCTGAGTCACTCTTGATCGTCTCTTCTCAGATGGACAAAATGTACACACTACAACGGAAAGTAAGAGGTGCGATGATTTACCCTGCAATTATCATGGCTTTGATGGTTGTGATCGCCATGGTGATGCTTGTTGTTGTGGTTCCAGGACTTTCTGCAACTTTCAAAGAATTAAATGTAGAGCTTCCAATTACTACAAAGTTTGTAGTAGGGCTTAGTGATTTTATTAAAAATCATATTTTACTTGCTCTTTTGGCGATTTCTGTTTTTGCAACAAGTGTTTATCTTTTTGCAAAAAGTAAACTAGGAAAGAAAATTTTTGACCACACTTTTTTAAAGATCCCTGTAGTAGGAACAATCATAAAAGAGACAAATACAGCAAGGACGGCACGCACAATCTCATCTCTGCTTTCTTCAGGGGTGCCAGTAATCAGAGCCTCAGAAATTACTGCTGATGTCTTACAAAACAGTCAGTATAAAAAGGTATTACTCGAAACTCAGGTTGCGATTGAAAAAGGTGAAGTTATGTCTGGGGTATTTAGTAGATATCCAAATCTCTACCCACCGTTTTTGTCGGAGATGATGATGGTAGGTGAGGAGACTGGAAACTTGGCTCCTATGCTAAAAGAGGTTGCGATTTTTTACGAAGACGAAGTTGAACAGAGGACTAAAGACATGTCGACTGTTATTGAACCATTTCTCATGGTTGTGATTGGAGTTGGGGTAGGATTTTTTGCGCTATCGATGATTAGTCCAATGTATTCTGTATTAAATAATATTTAAATGAACAAAAGATTTAAAAAAGGATTTACTTTGGTTGAAACTCTTGTTGGAGTATCAATTATGACAATTGTCGCCCTCGCTATTTACGGGTCTTTTTCAAAAATTTTTGTTTATATTGCAGATCTCAGGGCGAAGTCTGCTTCCGTGACAATTATAAATGAGCAATTTGAGATAATACGTAACCTTCCTTATGTAAGTGTGGGTATTGTAAGTGGTATTCCAAATGGACTTTTACCAAGAGAGCAAACAGTTGTCCGTGGTGGTAAAACTTTCAATATTACTACGACTGTTCGGAACATCGATGATCCCTTTGATGGTGTTTTAGGTGGTACACCAAATGACACATCTCCTGCGGATGGAAAACTTGTTGAAGTGGAAATTAATTGTGCTAATTGTAAGGATTTTGTTCCCACTAGTTATACAGCTCGTGTTTCCCCAAAAAACCTTGAAACAGCTTCAAATAATGGAGCTTTGTTTGTGCGTGTTTTTGATGCAAATGGGGTAGCGATTGAAGGAGCTGATGTGCATATTGTAAATCCTCTTGCGACAACCACAATCACAATCGACGATGTAACTAATAGTACGGGGTATCTTCAGATTGTTGATGCTCCTCCCGCAGTTGCTGCTTACCAAATAACTGTGACTAAGCCTGGATATTCTACAGATCGTACTTACGCAACTTCATCTTCAAATCCTTCACCTCTAATTCCTCATGCAACTGTATTAAATCAGCAAGTGACTCAGGTGAGTCTTGCGATAGATCGATTAAGTACTTTAAATGTTAGTTCAAAAAATGAATCATGCGCCCCAGTTTCAGGAGTTAATTTTGATCTAAAAGGGTCAAAAAAAATTGGTCAGACTCCAGATGTTTATAAGACAGAAAATTCTTATGTCACTAACAGTCTTGGCATTAAAACCATTTCTTCTTTAGAATGGGACACTTACACTCTTACTCCTTCGACAGCTCTCTATGATCTTGTGGGGACTAATCCGATTTCTCCTATAAATGTTTTACCAGGCTCAGAGTTACCTGTTGATATTGTTGTTGCCCCAAAGCGTCCTAACTCATTACTTGTGTCTGTGCGAAATTCAATAGGCCTTCCCATAAGCGATGTGACTGTAACACTTACTAAATCTGGAGAAGACATTGTCCGTACTACTTCTGAAGGTTCGGTAACACAAACAGATTGGTCTGAAGGTGCTGGCCAAGAAGATTGGCCAGGTCTTGCGGGGAGTGGAAGTGGAGACGAAAAGAGTTTTTTTGCTACAGATGGAAATATTGAGACAAATAGTCCTGTGGGTGATTTAAAATTGAGAGATGTGTTTGGTACCTATCTTTCTTCGGGAACTTTAACTTCGTCTACTTTTGATGTAGGCACCACGAGTAGTTATGCATTTCTCCGTTTTTTGCCAACAGATCAACCTGTGGAGACTGGGGTAGATAGTGTTAAGTTTCAAGTTGCTAGCAATAGTACAAA
>CAZIMQ010000036.1:0-7067 GCA_964540495.1 uncultured Candidatus Saccharibacteria bacterium
CTGCTGTAGATGGAGTGATTACAGGAGGCTCATCCCCTTCTGTGACTTCGTATGTGGAGAAACCGGTTACTGTAAATTCTAGAGTTCCGTTAGTAAATGAGTTTATTGTACATGTTGTGCAAAGTACTCCGTCTTTAAGTATCTTTGGGTTCTTTTCTGTTACGTTGTAGAGAGTGATTTGAGCTGGTTTGTTTAGTTCAGGTACAGAAGAAGAATTTAAAGTAACTTTTTTTCCTTCAATTTTTAAGTGAGTGTCTAAATCTATTTGCGCAGAATTTCTAACCAAATTTACTTTTTCTAGCCAACGTATTTTACCGACATTTGATTTACCTAATTCTAAAATAGGAATATCGTTGAAATCTAGATTTGTTGTACTTGGTTTTATGTCAAAGTTAGTAGTCTTTGGAACTACACAACCATAGTTATTAACAAAGGCTTTTACAGCAACAGAAGTAGCAGGACATCTATCAAGCGAGTCTAGAACACCATCACCGTCTGTATCTATATTAAGACTAGGATTAAATACTGAACCAGCATTAAATGTCGCGCTTACAGTCTTAGCTGCTGACATAGTAACTGTACATGTAGTAGTACCAGTACAAGCTCCGGACCAGCCAGTGAAGGTTGATCCTGTAGCAGGTGTTGCTGTTAAAGTTACAGATGTACCAGAGTTAAAGACTTCAGTACAGTCTGTACCACAAGATATTCCTATGCCTGTAATTGTTCCGTTACCAGACCCTGTTTTGATCACAGTTGTAGTTAGAGTATAAATCACTGGAGTTGGATTTGGGTTTGCTGGATTTTGAGGTTGAGGAGGATTTGTTGCAGGTTGACCACTATACCATTCGTAAGCACCCACATCCCATGCGCCACCTTGAGGACGCGCAGTGCCATTTTTATCATTTGAAAAACCAGTAGAAGCAAGAGGAGCACCGTAATCAATTGCAGGCGATCCTGCTTTCAAGTTATAGTTTGCATCCATAATATCACTTGGTAAAGCGATGAATTTATTTGCAGCGGCAATAGATGGAATCTTTATTGTACTTTTATTTAACCAACCTGAATCAGTTAAAATATTATTTGTAAATTCATATTGTTTTTGAGGCCAAGAGAATTTATCTCCGTCTAATGCAATATTACTATCAAAAATATTGTTTTTTATGATAGCTTTATTTTTTGCAGATACCCGTGTCGATTGACCAAATGTATTGTTGTAAACCTGTACATTGTCTGCGCATGCACCACCAATTGCTGAACGTGCTGATCCAAAACCTGCGGCATGATCAAAAATATTATTCCTGAAAATTATATTGTTGTTCAACATAGGCACACCATTAAATGCACATGTACCTGTCGTCATCCAAACAGCCTGGTGAACATCGGTAATATAGTTACCTTCTATTATAGTATTTGTAAGGGTGTCATAACCTTGTCCTCCAAGACCTCCGTTTGTAAATGACTGGATACCGTCTACATGGGCATTTTCATACATTTCACTTAATTTGCTACCGAAAATTCTATTGTTTCTTAGCGTAATTCCATTTCCAAAAATTCTAATCGCATCCACATCTGCTCCACATCCAGAAGCTTGTAATCGACATTTTTCTACAGTATACATTCTCTCAATTTCATTGTTCTCAATCAAACAATTGTCAGAACAGAAAATTCCCATACCGTGACTTACCATATACAGTCTATTGTTTTTAATCGTAAGGTTTGAATAATATGGCTTCACTCGAGTAACAGATACTCCATCATATGGAGCAAAATTTTCATCTCCATGAATATAGTTCCCGATAATTGAAACGTTACTTCCATTTACTGAAATCCTACCACCATGCAATTCAAATCCTTCTATATGAACACCGCCCTTTACAGAGACATTTCCTTTAATCACAGAAAGATTCGATGTGGCCCCTTTTGTCCAAGGATTAAGAGCCTTAAGTGTTATAGGATTTTGAGCTGTCCCACTATTTGCAACAACTACAGTTTCAGTATATACACCCGGATAAACCAAACATGTATTTCCTGCTTTTGCTAAAGCGGTACATTCAGAAATTGTTTTGAAATTCCCTGTACCATCTTGCTTTACAGTTACTACTCCAGCTGGGATAGTAGAAGGACTTGGGTTCGGGTTAGAAGCAGGTGTTGGATTAGGATTAGACGCTGGGGTAGGTGTTGGACTTGGAGTAGGAGTTGGTGCAGGGGCAGGGGCTGGGGTATTACCACAGGACACTGAACTACCACTAAGTTGTTTTATTTCTTCACAAGTTAGCGCTCGTGAATAAATATAGACATCATCTATAAGACCATTAAAATATCCACCTTCACTTAATCTCCCTACCCTTCCAACAGAAGTTCGGTCAACAGAACTTAAAAATTTTTTTGAAACTGTACTATTTGCCTCCAACACGCCATCAACATAAAGTTTTTTGTCGGTGTCGCTTGCAAACACACCAACGACATGGTGCCAACCACTTCCGACATCTTTACTTACAATAGATGTGTTTGCACTTCCTGCATCTGGTCTAAAATTTAATACAGCTTTTCCATTAGTAAAATCCATTGTGTAATAACCAACATTACTATCTTTGTCTGCCAAAGCGATAATTGTCCCGCCACCATTTACCCAAGCTGCAAATGTAAAAGGATAACCTGTAATAGACGCTGAATCTTTCTCTGCGTATTTATTTCCACCTAAAGAAATAGCACTGCCATTTTTACCAGTTGTATAAGTTGGGTTTCCAAACAAATTTAAATCTCCAGAAGTATTGTCAAAATGATAATTAGAAACCAAACCTTCACCTGAGACCACTCCCGCCCCTACTTGAGTATATGGATTTACATTAAAAGCATTTTTCAAAGAATTAATGAGCACCAGAGTTCTTGGTCCGAGTCTGCCGTACCCGGTAGTTTCAGGAGTTCCGGAACATACAATTCCGTACTTACATTGAAGAGCTTTAATAGCGCTTGATGTAAGAGATCCGTAGTAGGTAGTTTCTTTACCAATCTCTGTAACTTTTTGTCCAATGCTATTTAGAATTCTTTGCAGTGTAGATACTTGAGGATGTCTATCTCCTGGAGTAAGAGTTGTGTCTAGAGTTTGCGCTAGAGTTGCATAAGGAGAGAGGAGGAAAGAGAGTACGATGAGGGAGAAGACAAAGTCTTTAAATAGTTTCATTGGGGTTTAGTAAAGTTTATAAATTGGTTTTTAATGAATAAATTATAACACAGGAGGAAAAGTAAATTGAATAGGTGGGGCCTATTCAATTTACTTTTCCGGGAGTACTCGATTCCTTCCACTAGGAGGAATCAGGGTGAGCTCGGGTAAGGGACCCGAGTGCAAGACCTTTTAAAATAGAATTGAGCTTTGCGAAATTATATCTTAAAAGATGTACAGATCCTGTAAGGATCAGGAGATCTTGGAAGCACTCGAATTTTCCCACCAAGAAAATTCAGGGTATAAACTTATCTCCCAAGCTCATATAATTGCCTAACTTCCATAGCAGACAGCGCACGATTATAGAACCTTAATTCATCTGTATTTCCTAAATAATCCTCCCCACTACTATCACTACCTGTATATCTTACAGTTAGTGCTGGTGCCGAGGCAGCGGTTCCATCTGCAATACCATTTAAATAAAAAGTAGCAGTGCCGGAATTATTTACAACAGCGATATGTGTCCATTGGTTCACAGTTAAAGTAGTAGAATTAAAATGATCAGTACTTGAATAGTATAAATTTAACCTCATTGTACTCTTTCTAATCCATAGACCAGAAGTTGCTCCAGAGTCTGAGTAAAGTGTGGCAAAACCAGTGTCACCGCCAGCCGTTGGTCTAATCCACATAGACGCAGTATAACTCGTACCAAGAGAAATACCTGAAAAATCTACCCTGTCATTTAAACCGTCGAAGCGCACTCCTTGCCCAAACTTTCCAATAGTATAGAAAGTAGAAGAAGCAATATTAAGAGTAGTGCCATGGTTCCCGTTTCCACTAAAATCATTTATTCTACCAGTCAATACATCTGGGCCATCGAAAGTAAAGCCTGCGAGCAAACCATTTTTTAGAGAATTTTTTGGTGAAGCGTTTTGTTTACCACCACCTAAATTATAAAGCTGTTGTATTTCTGTAGAAGAAAGAGCCCTGTTATAAACCCTAACGTCATCTAAGCTAATTGGTGTTGGAGTCGAACAGGTCCCAGTAGAACTTCTTGCACCCAAAGCAAAATGACTAGTTGTCGACAAAGAACCCACAGATGAAATGGAAGAGGCAGTTTCAGCCACACCATCAACGTACGAATTTATCGTCTGCGCAGACCGATCAACAACAATTGCCAGATAGTGCCATCTACCATCATTTATACCATTAACAGTACCCGAAGAGTGTACTACTTGATTTGTACCGTCAGAAACACGAGCTTCTATGATACCCCCATTGGTTGTAATAATGTTGTAATAAAATCCAGCAGTGGTGTTTACGGATGAACCCTTTTTAGTTACAAACATACCAGTATTTGAATTATTCATTCTCTTATACCAACCACTAACAGTAAAAGAAGTAGAGGCGTCAAAATCATAAGTTGAAATATCACCCATTCTTACACAATCATCAACACCATCTAGAGTCACCCCCTGCCCAATTTTTCCAACTGTATAAAAAGTACTTGTTGCAATATCGATAGGTGTTCCATGAGCTACAGTAGGACTTCTATCTATTACCATTCCGTTTACAACATCTGCACCATCAAAAGACCACATACCAATAAGACCGTTGGCCATTTTTAAATTTTGAGAATTATTTTGTTTACCTCCACCACTGTTATAAAGACGATTTACTTCTGAAGTGGAAAGTGCACGGTTATAAATTCTGGTATCATCTATCCCACCTTTAAAATAGGCAGAGCCCGCTGTTAAAAAACCTAAAACTAAGTTAGATGATGTATCGGTAATAGAGGAACTTGACTCAGTACTTGTTACGTCCAAAACGCCGTCTACAAAAAGTTTCGCTCTTTGCGCCGATGCTAAAGTGCCATCATAAACAAGTACTATGTGGTACCATCGATTGTCTTTAAAAACAGTATTTGATGAAAACCTCTCGGTACTATCAGCAATGTCAACATATAATTTGCTATTAGTATGAAAAAACATTGAATATGAATATTCAGTGGAAGGTCCTGTACGCTTTGAAATAATCCCTCTCGGTTGACCATCTAAAAGAGCAGGCTTTACCCACATAGAAATAGTCAACTGAGAAGTGTTATCTAAAACAATATTATCTGGGACAGAAATAGTATCATCTACACCATCAAAGAATACGCTTTGCCCAGTCTTTCCAATTGTATAAAAAGTAGTAGTTGCAATACTAGTCGGGGTGCCGTTATTTGCGTTTCCACTCCTATCAATCACACGTCCATTTACAATATCCGTACCATCAAAAGACCAAAAAGCAACGAGACCTAAACTATTAGAAGATGGGCGAAGTGTTTGTAAAGTAGCAGATGCTTTTGCAAATTTTTGAAAAACAAAAAAATCAAGGGAAAAGATACCAAACACAAAGACTATGACAAGTAATATTTTTTTAAAATTGTGAGTTTTTTTCATTGCTTTTTTCATTATATTTCAAGCGTTTGTAAAATAGCAATGATAAGTGGCTCAGAACTTTTGTACGCTTTTACCTGAACTAAATTTCTGTCTTTAATAAACCAAACCTCTCTATATAAAATACCTGTTCCTGACAAAAATGTAACAGCGTCAATGTTTTTATTTTTTCCAATTTTAATAATTGAATATTTTTCCAATTTAATCTGCAGATCTTCTTCAATACGTTCTTTTGTAAGTGTTGTAAAATCATCTACAAATAACATCGCTGAAATTTGAATCCCAATATTTTTCGCAGTATTTTGTACCAGAATAACATACTCTTCTTCATTAGAGTTCAAACTTGATAAAACAAAATCTTTTGGATACATAAAAGAAATGCCCAAAAATGAATCTGTGTATTTTTCTCCAAGATCAATAACGCTCTTCGCAGATTTTTCTGCTTCTTTTAAAGAAAGTTCTGGATTTCCCCACTCTGACTCTTTTTGTTCTTCAAAATTTTTGTTTGGTGTTTTTTTTACATACAAAAACACCAGAAGAGCCAGACAAAATATCAAGATTATGATTTTATTTCTTTTCAGCATATTTCTAAATTAAGGAGTTGTAGAACTTTCAGAAGATCCTCCGCTAGAATCTGAGGAAGACGAATCAGTAGACCCTCCTGTATCTGAGGAACCTCCGGATGTTGTGTCTCCAGAATCTGAAGAAGTGTCAGGTGAACTTCCAGAGTCAGTAGTACCACCTGTACTGTCAGCTGGTGCATCTGAAGAATCTCCAGAATCTGTTGTGGTACCAGAGTCAGTAGCTCCACCCGAATCTGAAGAACCTCCGGATGTTGTGTCTCCAGAATCTGAAGAAGTGTCGGGTGAACTTCCGGAGTCAGTTGTAGTACCTCCACCTGTTGTACTGTCTGAAGTTGTGCCACCTGTGCTGTCAGCTGGTGTGTCAGATGATCCTCCAGAGTCTGTTGTAGTTCCTGTTGTTGGTTCTTCGTCAGGAATTGGTGTAGGAGTTGGAGTTCCCGTTGCTCCACCAGAATTCAAAAGCAATGCTTTAAATTGTTCTTTAGAAACACAAACATCATCTACACAAACATCATTTTGAACATTAAACTTTCCATCAGTAAACCAAGACGCAATTTGATCAAATTGTGTTTTTAATTCTTTGATTCCCTCAATCAAAAGAGCAACTAAGTTTTTAATGTTTACAGATTTGTAAGGACCGCCACTAGAAACTACTTCTGGAACAACTAACTCAACTTCTTGAGCGATTACTCCGATTTCTGTTGTAGAACCAAATCTTTCTTTATCTTTCCATTTATAATAAACTCCACGAAGTTGTACGATCTTATCTAAGGCACCCTCAATATTTTCAATATCTTCTTTCAAGTTTAAATCAGAAGGGTCTCGAATAATATTTCCATTTGCATCAACAGTTACGTTCGTAGCTCCTCCCAAAAGATTAGC